>JBAVOF010000675.1:0-6493 GCA_049691835.1 Polyangiales bacterium | reverse complement strand
CTCTACGAGTGACGACGCCCCTGGTCCGCTCGCCGACGCGATTCGCAACGGCCTGATCGATACCGAGAACCCGGCGACCTTGATCGGCAACATGATCTCACTGCCCGACCTGGTCGTCGAGGCGAAGGGACAGGAGGTCCTCATCGACCTGATGCGTATCCCGGCAATCGATCGCGATGAGATGCTTCGCGCCTCAATCGCTGCCGCGACCAGCTATCTAGGTGTGCGAGAGATCCGCGTTCGCGGAGACGCGGTCGAGCTTCGTCTCGGTCTGTTGCCAGGAGGCGCGAGGGAAGCAGCGCTCAGCACCGCGCGCGCCGTCCTCACCCCGGCGGTGCGCTTCCTCTGGCCGCAGGGAAGGCGACGATGAGCGCCCTACGGCGATGGAATCCGCTGAGCCGGGCGTCTTTCGCCTCGCGGGAGCAGGAGTTTCACGAGATCGCGATTCGGGCAGTCGATGGCTACGACAAGTTCGGCGACCGGAGCTACCTGGAGGGGCTTCGAAGACTGCTCTACTCCTATGACTACGAAGCGCACCTACACCGGCTCGGTAGGCTCACGGTCGTCTACCAAACCGTGGGCCTCCTGGCGAACCGCTTGCACACCGAACGCTGGTTCGAGATGCGCCCGGATTCGGCGTCCATCGAGATCGAGCGACCCATCGTGATCACCGGCATGGTACGGACCGGAAGCACCGCCCTTCACTACCTGATGGGCGCGAACCCCGACATGCAGTGTCTTCAGTATTGGCTTGCCCTGCATCCGCAGCCTCGCCCGCCCCGCACGACCTGGGAGACGGCGACCGATTTCCGACACGCGCGCATCGAGCTCGACATGATGTATCGGGCGGGCAAGAACATGCTGGAAGCCATCCATCACATGACCGCGGACGGCCCTGACGAATCGGGACGGATTCTAGGGCAGAGCTTCACCGACGACCGCTTCGAGGTCGTCTCGACCGTCCCCACGTACTCGGACTGGTACATGAACACCGTGCACCGGGAGACCTACGCCCGTCACAAGCGGACGATGCAGTTGATTGGCTCGTACGAGCCGGGCACGCGTTGGCTTTTCAAATACCCGGTGCACATGCGGAACCTGGATGCGCTTCTCGAAGCCTACCCCGACGCATGCATCATCTGGACGCACCGCGACCCTGCAGACGTGTTGCCCTCGTATGTCAGCCTGTGCGCGCACTTCCGCTCGCTTTTCGAAGAAGAGCCGGATCGCCGCCGGATCGCGCTCGAGCAAAAGGAAGCTTGGGGGAGGGCCGTCGAGAACGGGATGCGGCTTCGCAAAGGACGCGAGGATCAGTTCCACGACATCTACTTCAGCGACTTCATGGCGGACCCGATCGGAGAAGCGGCGAAGGCCTACGAGCATTTCGGACAGCCCTTCTCCCAGAAGGCCAAGGCCGCGCTGACCGCCTGGCGGGAGGCAAACCAACCCGGGCAGTTCGGAACGCACGACTACACCAAGGACGACTTTGGACAATCGAGGGCCCAGGTGCACGAGCGGTACGCCGAGTATCTGAAGCAGTTCCCCAGAGTCCTCGAGAAGAAACGACGGAGCGCAGCATGAACGAGCGAACTACGGAAGAGCTCGAGCTCATCGCTGACGCGGAGCGCATCTTTCCCACGTCCACCCGCTGCCTAACTTTCGATGACGAGCTCAACTTCTGCGTCGGCAAGGCCAAGGGAAGCCACCTCTGGGACGTGAGCGGAAACCGGTACATCGACTACCTGCTCGGCTCGGGCCCGCACGTCTTGGGACACGCGCATCCCGCAGTGCTGCACGCGCTCCGGACAGTCCCCGAGAACGGAACCTCGTTCCTGATCGTCAATGAGAACGCCGTCACGCTCGGCAAGAAGATCATCGAACACGTGCCCTGTGCAGAAATGGTCAGCCTGCACAGCAGCGGCAGTGAAGCGACGTTCTTTGCGCTGCGCTTGGCACGCGTGTACCGCAAGCGCGACAAGATCTTGAAGTTCGAAGGCGCTTATCACGGGATGCACGACTACGCGCTGATGAGCAATCAATGGACCATGGGCTCGCCACCCTTCCCCAAGGCCGTCCCCAACACGCACGGCATCCCGCGCGTGCTCAACGAGCAGGTTTTGATCGCACCCTTCAACGATCTGGAAGCGACGGTAGAGATCATCGCCCGGCACCAAGACGAGCTCGCCGCCGTGATCCTCGAGCCCGTCCAACGCACCTTCGAACCCAAACCGAGCTTTCTGCACGGCGTCCGCGAGCTCACCGCGAACCTCGACATCCCGCTGATCTTCGACGAAGTCGTCACCGGCTTTCGCATGGGGCTCGGGGGCGCTCAGCAAGCGTACGGCGTGACGCCCGATCTCTGCGCGCTGGGAAAGGCCATCAGCGGGGGCCTTCCGCTCGGTGTACTTTGCGGCCGCGCCGATATCATGGCGATCGCCAACCCCAAACGGCGACTTCAGATGCTTCCGTACTCTATGCAAACAGGCACATTCTCGTCGAACCCGGTCTGCACGAGCGTCGCATGCGCGGTGATCTCGGAGCTTGAAAAGCCCGGCGCCTACGAGCGCTTGGAAAACGTCGGTACGAGGGTGCGCGCGGGTCTTCGGAAAGCGATCGCGCACGCGGGCATCGAGGCGTGTGTGACCGGCGTGCCCAGTGTCTTTGAAATCTGGTTCACCGAAAACGAGCCCTACGACCATCGCTCGGCCAAAGCATCGGATTTCTACAAGCACATTCGTTTCTCCGACCTCCTCCTGCGGCAGGGCGTGTTGAAGGCCGCCGAGAAGTTCTTCGTGTCGACGGCGCACAGCGATGAGGACATCGAGCACACCGTCGCCGCGTTTCATTCTGCCCTTGAGCAGCTCGCCAAGGAGCTACGGTGAAAAAGGCTCTGGTCACCGGCGCGTGTGGAAACATCGGCGCCAACCTCGTCGATCTGCTCGTCCAGCGAGGCTATGCTGTCCGCGGAATCGACCTCGACATTAAGAAGAACCGCCGAACCGCGGAACGCTGGCGCGACCGTGTCGACATGCGCTTTGGCAGCATCTGCGACCGCTCCCTAGTCACCGAGCTCGTCCGCGGCATGGACCATGTGATCCACCTCGCGGCGATCGTGCCACCGGCAACGGACGTCGATCAGGCGACCGGCTACGCGGTCAACGTGGTGGCGACGCGCTCGCTGATCACCGCCTGTGAGAGTTGCGCACCCCCTCCTCGTCTAACGTTTACCTCCACCGCGGCAATTTGGGGACGCAATCAGGAGGCAGAGGGACCTCGCCGCGCCGACGAGGAGATCTGGCCGAGCGATAACTACACGCGCCAGAAGGCAGAGTGCGAGGCGATGCTCCTGCGGTCCAGCTTAGATACCGTCATCTTTCGGATCGCCATGACCCCGCCTGTGGCTCTCGCGGCGCTGTCTCCGTTCGTCTTCGATATGCATCCCGACATGCGAGTGGAGTTCACACACCCCCGGGACCAAGCGCTTGGCATCGCGAACTCCCTTCTGCTGGACGAGCAGGTGCTCGGGCGAACCCTCTGTCTCGGTGGCGGCGCCCGCAACCGCTATCGATATCGGGAGTTCATGAACATGGCGTTCGGTGCCCTGGGATTTGCCCCGCTTCCCAGGTCGGCATTCGGCGACACACTGTTTCTCACCGACTGGGTCGACTCCGAAGAGTCGCAAGCAATCCTGGACTATCAGCGCCACGACGCGCGCTCCTATTTCGAGGAGGTAAGCGCCGAGCTCGGGCCCGCGCGCCCCCTGATGAAGCAAATCGGCCCTGCGCTCACCGGCCTCATCCTGGCCCACTCCCGCCACCAAGCGGCCGCCGAGGGAAAGCCCCCCCGAGTCCCCGCCGCCTACCGCGCCCTCACCACCGCCCGCCGAGCCTTCAAAGCAGCCAAAAGCTACCTCTGACCACTTGGATTACCTGGGACTTCCTGTGGGACTACCCGGCTACCTGAACCTCACGCCTACCCGAACCTGGGTCGAATGATCGAAACCGCCAACACTGTGCTCGACGCCACGACTACCCGAACCTGGGTCGAATGATCGGAATGATCGAAACCACCAACACTGTGCTCGACGCGGTCTTGCGCGACATGTCGCTCCCGCACATCGAGGAGCGCGTCCCCCGCGACTTCTTCTACCAGCTCGGCCTGCGATTCCCTCAGCAGTATGGAATCGCCTGCCGCGACGTCGCAGCCTGTGTGCGACGCGCCGAGGCCCTCGGCGCGGGACCCTTCCTTCACACCACGGTGGCAGCCCCCAACTGGATCGAAAACGGTGAGCGCCGCCGCCATTGCAAGCTCGAGGTCGCCCTCGGATACGCGGGCGACATGCAGATCGAATTCCTAGGACCCGGCGAAGGCACCGAGCACTACGCTCGAGCCCTGCGCGACACCGACATCGCGTTCCATCACGTCGGCATCTACCAGCGCGGCATGGAGCAGCTCGCGCCTTCCATCATCGGCGCCGGATATCCTGTGGTGGTCCGAGGCGGAATCTCGATCGGCAAAGCCCTATCGATCGACTTCCGCTACTTCGACTCTCGCGGTCACTGCGGCGTCTACCTCGAGGTTCTCGACTTGAGGTGCTTAGGGATGCAGCTCAGCCTAGAGTCCCTCATCCGTGCCTACTCCGCCGCAGCCAAATCTCTTACCCGCTAACACTGGAACAACCAGTCTGCCGTTCCCAGGTTCAAACTACGGACACAATCTACCGCATCAATCCCATTGCGCAGCTGAGGGGTCGCGTTCGATGTGACCAGCACGTGCCGCGAACATGCGCGAACTGCCGACTTCGCCTGTAGCTACTCCTCGATCAGCTCCTCCGAGGCTCCCGTCAGCGATTTCAGCTGTATGCGTGCGTCTCACTCGCTCGTACAGCGGTGGGGCGACCCATGCCTCTGAGGCTCAGATGGCTACGCCGCGGCTGTTGCGCCGGCACAGCGAACGACCCACCAGGTGCCGGCCGGAAACTCGACGCGCTGCTCGCCGTTTCGCCACGCTTTGTAAGCGGCGCGGTAGGCGAGACGGAACGCGCGCAAACGCTCGACAGCGTTGCGCCACGCGACACGGGTGAGTGCGGAGAACGTCGGACTACGGCCGAAGCGTTGCTTTTTGGTAAGCGGCTGGCCGACCACCCGGGTTCTGCACACCCGGGTTGCCCCGAGCACGCCTCTGCCCTGTCTAAGGAGGTCGGCTCGCGCTTGCCGCAGGCGACTGTTCAGCAGCGCTTGCAGTGCCTGCAGATACGCAGTTTCATCCGACATGCAGGGCGGCGGCGTGAGCATCAGGGTTGCGTCCTCTGGTGCGCAATCTTTGAACCACACCCCCGGGCGCTTGGACTCCATCGCCCCGCGGCGGAGCCTCGCCAGCGTGCTCAGCGCCCCCGGCCATCGCCCGGGCGAGCGCACGAGGGCGGCGCTTACGGGATTGAGTAGGACGTAGGCCACTTTGTCGAGCACTTCCGCGGGACCCGCGAGCTCCACCGCGCTGTAGGCGACGTTCGGTTCCCAGACCACCTCGTCCCAGCCGCGGAGGCGTTTGACGCACATGGCCAGCTGTCGATTGAGCCAGGCCATGAAGTCCGGGAGCACTCCCTTGGGATCGGTGAGGACGAGGTGGTAGTGATTGCTCATCGCACACAGCGCGTGCACTGCGACCCCATATCTCGATGCCGCACGTGCCAAGCAGTAAAGGAAAACATCGTTCATGGCAGCATCGGGGCGCAACAAGAAGTGACGGCCCAAACACCGACGAGTTACCAAATAGGTCTGATTGGGGAGCACACGTCGAGGTAAGGACATGTGACAGTGTCGGTCACGTCGCCCCGAGGTTTCTCCAATTCGAACCTGGGAAGGTTTGTTGCCAATTCGAACCTGGGAAGGTTTGTTCGGGAAAGTTTGTTCGTGTTCGGCGTCGTTCACCGTCTATCGCTGGCGCCCGCTAACGGTTTCCCGCTCTCACGTCAATCGAGCGACCGCAAGTGCGCGAGGTCTCTCGGTCCGGGCTTGGCACGCCACGTGCTCTTCACACGGCCATGCTCGCCACTGCGCACGCTGCGTGCCTCATCGGCATCGAAGCGAACCCCGTTCAGGTCGAGGTTCGCCTCGGCGAGGGTTTGCCCGGGTTCGACATCGTCGGGCTTCCGGAGCGGGCCGTTCGCGAGAGCCGCATCCGGGTCCGGGCTGCGCTCTCGTCGATCGGCTTCACGTTTCCGCCTCGGCATCTCGTGCTCAACCTCGCGCCGGGCGATCTCCCCAAGACAGGCGCCGGGCTAGATCTCGCGATCGCAGCGTCGGTCATGGCCGCATGCGAGGGAGTCTCGAGCGAGCAGCTCGCCAACACGCTCTTAATCGGCGAGTTGTCGCTCTCCGGTGAGCTCCGTCCGGTTCGGGGCGTGCTTGCCCTGCTGAGGAGCGCGCGTCAGGCAGGCCTTCAAAACGCCATCATCCCGGAAGGTAGCCGCCACGAAGCGATTCTCGTGGAG
>JBAVOF010000674.1:0-6553 GCA_049691835.1 Polyangiales bacterium | reverse complement strand
CGCTGGGGTGGCGGTCGCGGCCGCGGGTTTCGTCTTCGAAATCACTCTGGCGATCAGGGAGTTCGGTTGGGGTGGCTGGGCAGCCTTGGCAGCATTTGGGCTTGCGCTCGTGGCACTCACCGCCTGGCTCGAATGGCGCGCACGCACGATTACGGGGTCATCTCGTATTCGTCGCGAAGATCGCAGACCTGCCGCCAAACCCGTTGATACCGAGCTTCGTCGTGAGAAGGCTTTCGGATCATCTTGAGACAGCAGGCCATTTGCTGCTCACTGCTCGAAGGCTTCGAGTACAGATTCAGTGCGTGGCGCGAGAAATCTCTCACCATGAAGTCGAAGATCTGGTCGACTAGGTCATCGGAGAGGTCGTAGATCCTCGCGTTCTCCAAAATCAACTGTCCGTACACCACCAGGGCGAACATCTCGCCACCAGCAAGCAGGAATTCGATGTCTTTGCGTTGGGCTTCATCGGGCGCTGCGGTGAACAGCATCTCTTTGAAAGACTCGATCTGCTGACGAAAGATGGCGAGGTTCGGTGTGTCTCGACTCGAGTACGCGATCTGGTAGTCATGGAAGCGAATCTTCCCGAGGCCCTTGGTCGGGCCTTGGTCGAACAGGAAGTCGTCATTTTGGGCTTGGTCTTGCCTAGCCACCGCGGGATACTCGGCGGGCGCGAAGAAATAGTTCGCCATGAACTTCACGATGAGCGCTATGTTCACATGCACCGTGCCTTCCAGCTTGGGCAAGGCGCGAATGTCGACGGCGGCTTGCTCGAAGAACATGTCCTTTTCGAACCCCTTGGCCGCGATCACGTCCCACAAGAGGTTCATCACGTCCTCGCCCTGAGTGGTCACCTTCATCTTCACCATCGGGTTGTAGAGGAGGTATCGGCGGTCTTCGGCGGAGGCGACGCGCATGTAGTCTGCCGCTCGTAGGGCAAAGAGCTTCATCGCGACCAGACGCGCGTAGGCATCGGTGAACATCTGCTTCACATGCGGAAAATCGGTGACGAGCATGTTGTAGAGCCGCCTGTTGGCAGCGTGGTGAATCGCTTCGTAGAGGGCGTGCGTACACATGCCAATCGACGCCCAGCCCAGGTTGTACTTGCCGATGTTCACCGTGTTCAGAGCGCTGTTCCACGCGTGCTCGCCTCTGGCGATGATGTCAGCTTCGTCGACCGGATACTCGTCGAGCTCGAACTGTGCGACGTAGTTCTGACTGGCACAGACGTTCTTGATGAGGTGATACCTCTCGTGCTGTGAGTCTGCGCCGAAGAAGACGTACTCGCCGGAATCCGCGAGCTTGCCGAAGGTCGACACGATCGCGGCCTTGTTGCCGTTTCCGATGTAGTACTTTCCCCCGCTCGCGGTGTAGGTCCCCTCCCCCCGCGGCGTGAGGATCATGTCCGTCGAGTAAACATCTGCGCCGTGCTCCTTCTCTGAGAGCCCAAACGCGAAGATCCCTCCCTCTTCGAGGGCCCGTGCTGCGCGTTTCTTGATCGATTCATTGGCGCTCATCCAAATCGGTCCGAGACCGAGCACAGTGACCTGCCAGGTGTACCAGTACTGCAAGCCGTAGAAGCCGAGGATCTCGGCGAACTCGCAAATCCGCCAGGTGTCCCAACGCGAGCCGGGCGCCCCGCTTCCCGCGGGCGTGCACATGGTTGCGAAGATCTTCTCCTCTTTGACGAACTCGAGGAAATCCGCGTACCAGGCCTGTGCGTGGTAGTCCTCTTTGATGCGGCGTTTGCCTTTGCGCTCGAAGAAATCGATCGTCTTGAGCATGACCTGACGGGACCGCTCATCGGGATACGCCCGTCGGTGTTTTTTCGGGTTCAGCAGGAGCATGGTGTTGCGGTGATATCACGCTCGCGTTGGCAATTCGATAGAACTGATATCCGGCCGCGCCCTCCGCAGCCTGGGACAGGTACCGTGCGCGGTACTCTGCGCTACCGGTATCTTGCTCGAGATGCAGGTTGCGCTGGCTCAGAAAGTCCGCCAACTCGCTTGGATCGATCCCAAACTGCCATTGTTCGCCAGCATCTCTGAGCGTAGCGAAAAGCTTGGCCGTGCCCGCGAAACGCTCCGGCGTATCGATCACGGCGCGATCCACGTAGGTGAAAAGAAGCTGGGTCCCAGCCGCTGACTCGGTGCACCATCGGAGCGTCGCGTCGACGGCCGTCGATGTGAGGTACTGGGTCACGCCTTCCCAAAGGATGAAAGTCGCCGCTGTCTTCGAGTAACCAGCCTGATGCATCGCGTGGCTGAGATCACCCTCGCCGAAATCCGTCGTTACGAATCGGACGTTCGCCGATGCACCTCGGAGAGCGCGCCGGACGACGTGCTGCTTTGCGGCGGATGTGCTCGGATGGTCGACCTCGAAGACGGTGACGCTTCGCAAGCTGCGCAGCCGGTACGCGCGCGAGTCGAATCCCGCACCGAGGATGACCAGTTGCTCGATCCCGCGGTCGACTGCGTCGTCAATCGCATCATCGATGAAGCGCGTGCGGGCCACCGCCGACGATCGAGCACCTGCCCAACGACGGTCGATGAAGCGCGAAACGATGTGCGGAACGCCGGGCAGACGGCAGAGCCACACGACGAACGCCAGCCGTGGGCTGAGAAATCGCCTAGCGTAGGGATCTTCGAAGAGGCGCTGGTTCCGCGGGAGCGACGATTCGATTGCACGAAACAGCGCGACGTACTCGGCGGTGCGGCTAGGCTCCTCTGCCCTCATGGACGGATGATACACGAAGGCACAGCGCACCGTGCTGGGCCGGCCGCTTGGGGCTAGACTGCAGCGCATGATGGCGATGGAGCGAAGCCGGACGCGTCGATTCGACCGATCCCTTGGTCCCTTGATTCTCTCTCTGTACGCCTCAATCGTTGGGTGTGGCGGAGACGGATGTGGTCCCGGAGGCTGCAATAATAGCGGTGGACCAGACGGCGTGAGCCTCGAGGTGACTGACTTCATCTCGGGCTTAGACAAGCCCTGGGACATCGCCTGGCTGCCCAACGGGGTCGTGCTGGTCACCGAACGGCCGGGCCGAGTCAAGGTCTACGCCGACGGCGCGGATGCAGCGCCCACCGTGATCCCGCTGACCGACGTGGTGGCGCGCGGTGAAGGCGGAGTGATGGGGCTCGAGGTAGATCCCGATTTCAATAGCAACGGGTACGTTTACGTGTGCATGACGTCGAACTCTGGCGCCACCAACGATGTGCGGTTGGTGCGCCTCACCCTGCGCACCCCGAGTGGGGACGCGCTGCAGGCCCGTCAGGACATCGTAACCGGCATGCCGTACAGCACCGGGCGGCATAGCGGATGCAGGCCGCGTTTCGGACCAGACCAGTTTCTTTGGGTGGGCACGGGAGATGCCGCGACCGGCGTCACCCCGCAGGACGACGACTCGCTCGGCGGCAAGGTGCTTCGTGTCGATCGTGAGGGGTCGGCGGCGCCCGGAAACCCAGGGGGATTTCGCTGGTTCTCCAAGGGGCACCGCAACGTTCAAGGCATCGCGTTCCGCTCCGACGGAATCGGTATCTCGGCCGAGCACGGTCCCTCGGTCGACGATGAGGTCAATCTCCTCGTCGCTGGGAACTTTGGCTGGGACCCGGTGCCGGGATACAACGAATCGGTGCCGATGACGGACCTGGACAAGTTCCCGGATGCGGTCGCAGCGATTTGGTCGAGCGGATCACCAACGCTCGCGCTTGCGGGGGCCACGTTCATCGAGGGGAGCGACTGGGGCAATTGGAACGGCGTTCTCGCCGTCGCGACACTGAAGGGAGAGCACCTGCACTTGTTCTTCATCGACGCCGACGGCCAGGTCACCGGCGAGCAGCGCGCCATCGGGAATGAAGGTCGGCTTCGCACGCCTCGGCAGGGCCCAGACGGGCTTCTCTACATCACGAACGATGGGGGCAGCGGTGACGGCAAAGTGCTCCGCGTCACGCCGGTGCCCGCATCGCCATGAGCGCCAGCTACTACACCATCGTGAACGGCGCAGCCGGTGGTGGCCGATGCGCAAAGCGGGCACCGGAGGTGCTCGAAAGGCTGGAGCATCGTGGAATCGAGCTGCAGATCGTCTCGACGGAGCGGCCCAAGCACGCCACCGAGCTCGCGAGGCGCGCTGCCGAAAAAGGGTGCCGGCGGTTTCTATCGGTCGGCGGCGACGGGACGGCCGCCGAGGTCGTCAACGGACTGGTCGGCGCTGGCGTCTCCGAAGATTGTGAGCTTGCGATGCTTCCTCTAGGCACCGGCAACTCTTTTCTACGCGACTTCGGTATCACAGATGTCGGAGCCGCAGTCGACGCCATCGTTCGTTCGAATAGCACTCCAATCGACGTGCTTCGTCTGACCCACGAAGAGGGCGTCATCCACTTCATCAATACGATGGGCACGGGCTTCGTCGCCCGAGTCGGCCAGCTCACCAACGAGCGGTTCAAGGCCATGGGTGCGGCGGGGTATGTTGCAGCGGTGCTCGTCTGCGTGATTGGGCTTCAGTACGAGGAGAACACGCTGCGCTACGGGGGCATCACCGACGCCTCACGAACGGTCCTCACTTCGTTTTCCAATAGCCAGTATACGGGAGGCTCGATGCGAATGGCGCCGGATGCTCTCGTCTCTGATGGCCTGCTCGACGTCGTCCGCGCGGGCCCATTTGGAAGGCTGGCCTTGATGGCTGCGTTCGCTCGCATCTTTTCGGGTACGCACACCGCGCTCGAGCAGCTTTGGACGCGGCAAGTCGACCGCGTCGAATTCGTCAATCCTACGTTTCAAGCCGTGCTCATCGATGGCGACCTCTTTCATCTGACACCTCTGTCGATCGACGTGCTTCCGGGCGCCCTTCACCTCGTTGCATGAATCGGAACGCGACCATCTGGACTCGACTCGTCAGCCTCGGCATCTGGTTCTTGGCCGGTGGCTTCCTGGTGTTCTCGCTCTCACTCCTCACCATCCTCTATCAGTTCACGAATCCCGAGAGAGTGCAGTTCCTCGAACGCTTGTACTGCAGGCTCCAGCTCATGCTGACCTTCAACAGGCAAACTCACCGCGTGCACCCCGCTGTCGATCCGGGTACGCAGTACATCTTCATCCAGAATCACACGAGCCACCTGGATCACGTCGCGATGTACAACGCCACACCGCATTTCAAGCAGGGCATCGAGCTCGAAACGCACTTCGACTATCCGTTCTACGGATGGTTCATGAAAGCTCGCGGCACCATCCCCGTGCCTAAGGATCGGAACGACGCATTGCAATCCCTCCTTCGCGCAGTGCAAGCGGAGCTCGCGAAGGGCCATTCGATCCTCGGTTTTCCGGAAGGCCATCGCACGCTCACCGGCCGGGTCGGGAGATTTCATGACGGTTTGTTTCGCATTGCCATCGAGCTCGGCGTGCCTGTCGTTCCGGTGGCGGTGACCGGCCTCTACGACGTTCTCCACAAGGGATCGCTGCTCATTCGTCCCGGGCACGAGATCATCGTCTACGTCGAGGAACCAATCCCAACGGAGGGGTTGACGACCGACGACGTCCCAGCACTTCGCGAGCGGGTGCGGGATCTGATCGCCGCCAGGGTCGATGCCCGGGCCTAGTCGGTGTGCGCGCCTATTCTGCGGCAGCTGCCTGGACCGCGTCGAGGAGTGTTTTCGAAAACACGCGCCCGGTCATTCGGTCGCGCACCTGCTTGGCGGCAGCGTCCCACTCGTCTTTGTACTTTCCGGTGTCCGTAGCAACGATGCCCTTCTTAATCACGACGTCGTATGCCGTCTGGTCATCGCGGCGAATTGACGTGTTGAGCAGAGTCTCTACTCGCTTGGCAGTACGCAAGAACGCGTCTTTGAGATCGGATGGAAGTGAATCGATCTTCTCTTTGCGCATCACCATGCCGCCAGCGATGATCGCGGTGTTGTGACCGGTCATGTATTTGACGCGCGTGTACCACTGCAAGGCAACCGCAGTTAGCGCGGACGACGTCACTACGTCGATCATCTTGGTCTGAAGACCGGGATAGACCTCCGGAACGCCGAGGCGAACCCCGCTAGCCCCGATGACGTCGTAGAACTCGATGAAGACCAGGTCGTCTTTCCACACCCACGGACGCATGGATTTGATGTCCGATGGTCGCTCGATCTGCTTCTGGGAAAATAGTCGTGTCTTGCCGGCGTCTCCCCATGCGACCATCAAGAAGCCCTCGTCCTCGAACATCTTCTCGAAGTCCTTGGCCATCCTGTCGCGCACGCGATCTAGCTCCTCGTAGGTATCGAGAAAGTCGGGCAACACCAGGATCACCATCGGCCGGACGAGCATGCTCATGCCAGTCATGGTCACGACGCCACCGTCGAGCTGGCCCACACGCATCTTCCGAACGAAATCGCGCTCGTCACCCTGCGAGCCGCCCGGATAGAAGCGGAGCTTGAGCCTCCCGTGCGTCTCCTCTTCGAGGGTCGATTTCCAGGCGTTGAGCACCTTCATCCAGGACGAGCCGGCGGGCGCGAGGGAGGCGATGCGCAGCGTGACGCCCTCCTCCGCTCGGGTGTTCGGGACGGTCCCAGAG
>JBAVOF010000673.1:0-2702 GCA_049691835.1 Polyangiales bacterium | reverse complement strand
GTGATGGACGTCGACGCGGGTCTAGTTGGATTCTCCTACGGTGACCCCAACGAGATTTAAACTCGTGTTACCTGCGTGAGAGAAGAGCACCTGCGGCGCGTCGTTCGCAAGTGCCTCGAGCTCCACGAGGACACCCCCGAACCCCGCCAACGCGACTCCCTCGACGGAGGGAAAGTCGTCGCCCTCCATCATGGCTACACACGACGTGCAGCCTTCGGTTCGACAGTCTGGATCCCACCCGAACGTCCCCGCTTTGCTCACACGACCCTGATCGCGCGCCAGAGCGCGATCGCTAGTGCTTCGCCATCCGATTGAACCCGGCACCGTGCCGGGTTTGGCTGCCCTTTGCTGCGTCCAACTGCGCCGTTCGGCACTTGGCCCGATTCGCTTCGCCCGGGAAAAAGCGGGATAGCCTTGCTTTCGCGATCTTGCTCCATCCCCTCCGGAGGCAGAAGTCATAGGTTCGAATCCTATCGCGTCCGCTGGAAATCCTGGGACAAGAACGCAGCCCACGGTTGCCACTCAATTTCGGTGCCGGGTTGAAACCCGTCTTCTCTTGCGCGGGCGCGCAGCGCCGCTTCGGCCGAGTCGGCCTTCGGGCTCAGGTAGACGCGACCCGCCGGCTCGGTCGAGCTATGGCCGCCGACGTCGGCAGCAGGCCGCGAGCCCTTCGCGTTCGGCGATGTCGGTGAGGCACCGATGCCGAAGGTCGCGCAGCGTCAGATCGTCGCCCCACACGCCTTTTCTGCAGGGAGCTCGGCCCAGGGTTGATCAAGTGGGAGGTTCATTGACATTCGGGGGCTAGGGAAGCGCGCACTTTTTGCGCGACCCTCAAATTGCGCGGGATAGCAGGGCACGTCACGTTTTATTGTAAGAAGGGTGGTGATGGACACGAACACGAGCCGCGCCGAAGCTGACTTCGAAGTCGCCATCGTGGGGGCGGGTTTTTCGGGCCTCTGCATGGCTATCAAGCTGAAAGAGGAGGGCATCGACTCGTTCGTGGTGCTCGAAAAAGCCGCAGAGGTGGGCGGGACTTGGAGAGAAAATACGTATCCCGGTTGCGCTTGCGACGTGCAGTCACACCTCTATTCGTATTCGTTCGAAGGCAACCCCAACTGGTCGCGCAAGTTCGCGCCATGGAACGAAATCTTCGATTACATCCTACAGTGCACGAACGCGCACGGGCTCCGACCACACATTCGATTCGGCCACGAAGTCAGCGAGGCGATCTTCGAAGGGGGTCCGGGACTCTGGCGCATCCGCACGACAAGCGGCAGCACGGTCACGGCACGTGCCGTCGTGCTCGGGACGGGCCCGCTGCACGTGCCGTTGATTCCCGATATCCCTGGGCTAGAAGCTTTCCAAGGCAAGGTCTTCCATTCCTCTCAGTGGGAGCATGATTTTGACTTCGAAGGCAAGACGGTGGCTTCGATCGGCACCGGTGGGAGCGCCATTCAGTACGTTCCTGAGATCGCCACCCAGGCGAAACAACTTCACGTGTTTCAGCGCACGGCGCCCTGGATCTTGCCGAAGCCCGATCGCGAGTACACGGGGCTGGAAAGGTTTCTGTTCGATCTCTCCCCCCAGCTGCGAAAGCTCCATCGCGGATGGCTCTACGTTCGCAACGAGGTTCGTCTCTTGCCGATCATGAATCCCCGGCTCGCGAGACCTCTCGAGAAGCTCGCGACGCTCTACATCAAGCGCTGCGTAGACGATCCGGCACTCGTCGCACAGCTCACGCCCGACTACACGATCGGTTGCAAGCGGGTGCTTCTCTCCAACAACTATTACCAGGCGTTCAATCGGTCGAACGTCGAGTTGGTCACGGACGCCATCACTCGAATCAAAGAGCACAGCGTGGTGACGAAGGACGGAACCGAGCGGCCGTTGGATGCGATCATCCTCGGCACCGGCTTTCACGCCGACCCCAGAAATTACTTGAACAAGCTGACGATCAAGGGTTTGGGGGGGCGCGACCTTCTGACGCATTGGAAGAACGGCCCGGAGGCCTATCTCGGGATCACGGTGGCGGGGTTCCCCAACATGTTCGAGCTCGTGGGACCCAACACGGGTCTCGGGCACAACTCCTTGATCTTCATGATCGAGTCGCAGGCGCACTACATCGTCCAATGCTTGAAGCTCCTGCGAAAGAAGAATGCCAAGTACATGAACGTCCGCACTGATGCGCTCCGGCGTTACAATGACGAGCTTGAGCACAGACTCGAGGACACGGTGTGGACGTCGGGTTGCAAGAGCTGGTACACGCAGGAAGACGGGAAGAACATCGCGATTTGGCCGGGCTTTTCGTTTCGCTACCGCGCCCGCACCCGAACCGTCGAAGCCGACCACTACGTGTGGACGCCGAATCCTGAAGAGGCTAACGTCCGAAGCGATGGGCGAAACGCACATTTGCACGGAGATCGACATCGACGCCCCGCCTTCGGTGGTGTGGGGGGTGCTGACTGACTTCTCCGGGTTCCACGAGTGGAATCCGATGGTCGTCGCCGCCGAGGGGCCGGCGACCGAGGGTAGCACGGCGACGCTTCACTACCGATCGAACGTGGGTCTTCACCTTCGTTTCCGGGTCCGCATCACGCGGTCGGACGCCCTTCGAGAGCTTCGATGGGTTGGCTCTCGACTCGGCACCAGCGGCGAGCACTACTTCCAACTGATGGCTGAGGGCTCGGGGACGCACTTGGTAC
>JBAVOF010000672.1:0-3677 GCA_049691835.1 Polyangiales bacterium | reverse complement strand
GGGTTGATCGATCTCGCAATTCGTCGCGCCGGGCGCCCCCGTCACCGTGGCGGTGATCGGTCCGTCCCCTGGATCGACCGAGGAGAACACCAGGTCGGCAGAGCCTTCCTCGTCGGCGATTACCGTGTCCTGTTGGATCGGCACACCCGCCAGGTTGAACGTCGCCGGGGGGTCGCTCGACGCACTGATCGTGCCGGTCTCGCCGCCCCCTGCTCCTTCATAGGTGATGTTGACCGCGCCATCGCTCGCCTGCAGCGTGCGTCCGAGAGCCTCGGCAAACGAGGCAACCTCGTCGTCAGTGACAACCGCGAGAAAAACGCCCCCATCCGTCTCGCCCGGAACCTCATAGTAGTCCACCGAGCCCCAGTGTCCGGGTGCGGAAGTAACGAAGAATACGTCCCCGTTGGGCACGTTTTGCAGTGTGAACTCGCCCGAGGCGTTGCTCGTCGCGCTGATCGAGGTGCCGAAGACCGCAACGGTCGCTCCTTCGACCGGGACCGGAACGTCACCCGTATCCACCGCGATCACACCCGTCACCGTCGAGGTTTGGACGCCGCCAGTCCCACCGGTTCCACCATCGTCTTCACTGCCACAGGCCGCGGCAGCCAACGAACACAACACAGTTCCCCATAGCTTTGCTTTTATTTGCATGCCCAACTCCCCGATTTGCCGGTCTCTGAGAACGAGCGATCCGCTCGCCTTGCTTATAGCGACGGATGCACGACGCGTGCCAGCCGACGACGAATCGCTAGCTCAGAGGTTCAGGAGCAACGAACGCGCGCCCGGCCGGTCCCAGGACGCACCCTGTGCCTGTTTGCGTCACACTCAGTGTCAGTCAGCCGTCGAGCGGGAGCATCAGGTCTTCGAAGAAGCACGCCGCAAGGTCGTGCCTTACGGTGAGGCCTGCCTGCTTGTACACCGCCCTGGCCTGCTGGCGAGCAGTCGTATCCCCAACGGACTGGACCTTCGCGATCTCTTTGTGAGAGAGACCTTTGAGGAGGAGCGCGGTCTCTTTCTCCGCCGGAGACAGTGCCCAGCGATCGAATTGCTGGTCGAGCGCGTCGGCGAGGCCCTTCATCAGATCCCGGGCCTCCCCCCGCCAGCGCTGCGCATCCGCCACGATGACTGACAGCGGCTGTTGGAGGTCAACCGCTTCCCGTTCGACGGCTCGGCGCGCCGAAGTCCGAGGACGAGTCGCCTGAGAACGAGAGCTGCCCCCATCAGCCCCACCAATAGGACACCAGATTCCGATACGACGTGGGAACGGGTGGTCCCCTCCCCAATGTCGGCGAAGATGTCGGTCGCGGCCAGAACCGCCATGGCGAGGAAGGCCAGGAAGGCCTCGGCGAGAAGCTTGTTCTCGGACGTGAGCTCAGAGTCACTCACACTGCATCCCTCAAGCGTCGAATTCCCTTTGCAAACTCGCCGATTTCGAGGCTGTGCTGCATCTGAACGATGGCGCCGCCAAGGTAAAGAGGCAGGGTCGAGTCCGGAGGTTGCTGCGATGGATCAACTCATGTTTCATCCGAAGGTCGGTTACATGGCCTTGGCTCCTGCCGTCCTGATGCCACTGCTCACTGCAGGAGTGCTTCTTGCATGGTGGCGCGGCTGGCTCGACCGCCGGGCCTGGGTGAGCGTTGTTCTCATGCAGGCCGCTGTGGCGGGATCCGGGCTCACCGCCATGAATACCGGGGAGGCCGAAGAGGAGCGGGTTGAGGAGATCGTGGCGGAGCAGCACATCGGGGCGCACGAAATGGCCGGCGAAGCCGGTGGCCGCCTGGTTTACGAGCACGTCGCGGCAAGGGCCTATGCCTCGCCAGGAGACGCGCCGCCAAAACGGGGCCTCGTCGACGAAGACCAGGACGCGGACGGCGATAGCGATGAGTAGCCGCCGGCCAAAGCCGATTTCCGCAGTCCCTTCTAGGTCGCTCCGAGGTAAGGTGCGCTCATGCTCCGAGCCTTGACCGCAGCGCTCGCGTTGTCCCTCGTGGCATCGGCCGCGCGCGCCGACGGATGGCATGGTGCGGCGGCCGGCGGAGGCGACTTCGCGCTCGTCCCCGAGGTCACCGGGTTTGGCTTCGCGCTCTTCGAGGCGGTCGGAAGCGACAAGGTTGGCAAGGGGGATCTTCGGCTCTACTACAACACTGATACGATCCACATCGAGATCGAGCGCCTTCCGCTCGGAAACAACTTCGAGCTCTCGGTGGCCATACGCGGCGAGCTCTTCTTCGCAGGGCTGCTGCGGCAGTACTATGCGCAGGGGCTTCGGCAATCCGGGCTCGGCTTCAACGCCAGCTATGTGGTCCTCTTGCCAAAGCTTCAGTGGCACTTCGCGCCGTACAACACGCTCGAGTTGATCACCAACGTGCGGCGCTGGTTCTTCGGAGAGCATAACACCGACCAGACGTACTTACTCCCCCCGGACGCATGGGTCTTCGAGGCCCGGCTTGGTTACATCTATTGGAAGATCACGTCGGCTTCTGAGGAGTACAGCGCTGCCAAGCTGTTCCCGCGGATCCAAGGCTTTGCCGTCGGCGCAAACGGTGGTGTGGATGTCCGTTCGGAGGCGCGTCCCTGGGGATTCACCGACACCGGAACCTCGCTCGATGATCGGAACGATCCGAACAAGGCGATTTGGCTCCTGAGCCAATGGCTGCGCGCCGGTTGGACGACCAGCGACCGATTCCGCCTGGAGCTCCAGGAGAACGTCAACTGGGGCTGGTTCCAGGATGACCTCACCCGCATGCGCGTCGGCGGCATGAACCCCTACGTTATCATCGTGCCCGGCCTACCGTGGTCTGCGAACATTTCGGGTCGCTTGGCGCTCGCGCAGCTCAGTGGGCACATCAAGCCCAAGAAGAACAAGCCTCAGGAGCTGGGCCTTCTGGTTTCGGGAGGAACGATCAACGACCCGCGCCGTCAGGGGCTTCTCAACGAGTATGGCGGGATCGGTGGGCTCGCCGTGTTCACCGACCTTCGCTGGAATCGCTGGCAGGTCTACGCGAGACTCGGGTGGGCGTTTCCGACGCAGTGGCTCCTCGACAGTCCACATTTCTCGGGCTTCGTCGGGGTCGGCGTCGACGTGTTTTGAGAGCCGTCTGCCCATCGCTTGGGCAGCCGGCTCTCAATTCTTGCTCGACGGCGAACGCCAAGATCTGCGACGCGACCCCTCGGTCGGGGAGACGGGATCTTGGTGGATGATGACTTCTGCGCCAGGCAGAATCTCGAGGATACGTGCCTCGACGAGATCGGCAAGCGCATGGGCTTCGCTGAGCGGCAAGTCGTCATCGAGCTCGAGGTGAAGCTGGACGAATTCAAGCCTGCCCGATCTCCGAGTGCGGAGATCGTGAACCCCGAGCACGTCCGGGCACTCCCGGGCAATCGCGAGAATCTGCTGGTGCACGTCGGCAGGCAACTCGCGATCCATCAGCTGCTGAAACGCGTCGTGGCCGATGCGCGTCGCGCTGTAGAGGATATAGAGCGCGATTCCGATGGCAAATACGGGATCGGCCCAGTCCCAGCCAAACTGTGCCAGAAACAAGCCGGCGATGACGGCGAGGTTGCTGAGAAGGTCCGTCCCAAAGTGCAGAGCGTCAGCCCTGATCGCCGTGGACTGGGTTTGCTCGATCACACGACGCTGAATGACGAGCAGCCCCGCCGTCATCGCCATGGAGAAC
>JBAVOF010000671.1:0-1715 GCA_049691835.1 Polyangiales bacterium | reverse complement strand
GCTTGTGGGAGCGCTGACAGCGGTGGTCGGCTTGCGACACGCGTTGCTGTTCGGGCTTCTCGCGTTCGTTCTCAACTTCATCCCCAACGTGGGTAGTCTAATCGCGATGATCCCTGCGGTCCTTCTGGGCGTGCTGACGATGGGATGGTGGGCCGGTTTGGTACTCATCGCTGGGTACGGTCTCATCAACGTAGCGATCGGGCTGATCCTCGAACCCCGGTGGATGGGCGAGGCGGCAGGCCTCTCGCCGAGTATCGTCATCCTCTCGATGGTTTTTTGGGGCTTCGTGCTTGGGCCGGCGGGCGCGCTCCTTTCAGTTCCGCTGATGATGATGGTGCACATCACGGCGGGGCAATCGCCCGATTGGACCTGGCTCGAAATTCTCCTCGAGTCGCCAAGGCGCGCCTTCAAGGATCAGGAAAAGTCACAGACGCCGTAGCGCAACGCCAAGCCGTTGCGGTGGCTCACCGTGGGCACGCCGTATCCGGGTTGCGATCCGAAATGCGCGATCCTTCAGTGAGGGCTTCGGAAAGTGAGGCATCCTGCCCCTGCGTCGGGCCAAAGAGCCCTTACTTGTCGAAGTTCCCGGTCGGATCGATTTTTCAGTAGCGCTGATTTGTAGTCGTCAGGCATGATTGCGCGATGCGCGCTGTGTTGCGCTGGCTGCTCTGGGTCGCGTTGTCGATCTTCCTCCTACTCGTGCTCAGCGGGGCGCTTCTCGTATGGACTTCGCCGGGTCGTGGCGTCTTGGCTGGATGGGTCGAAGACTTGGCGAGCTCGCAGATTCCTGGGTCGATGAAGATCGGCAAGCTCGAATCCATCGGATTCATCCACCCTGTAGCGACCGACGTGGAGTTTTTCACGCCGGGCGGCGAGCGAGTGATTCGAGTCGCCACAGCAGAGGCGCAGTGGAACGTCAAAGACCTCCTCGCAGGAAAGATGGGTTTTGACACAGCGCGCGCCGACGGCGGTGAGATCCTCATCGAGATCAAAGAAGGCGGCCGCACCAACATGGAGGACGCGTTCAAGTCTCCCTCGCCCGAGGGCGAGGAAAAAGCTCAACTCGAGCTCAACAATATGCACTTCCAGGGCATGACGGTCTTGCTGCGCTTGTCAGGCGAGACCCGATTCGTCGTCAGAGACGTTCAGGGCTTCCTCAACGTGTGGCGACATGGCACCCCGGGCGTGCGGGTCAACCTCGGACAAGTGCGTGGTACTTTCGAGGAGCCCGAGATCACCGGCGACAAGATCGAGCTGATCGACATGCACGGAGAGGTGTGGGCGCAAGAAAGGCATGTCGTTTCGATGGAGTTCAAAACCCGTATCGGCGGAGGCGGGATCGACGCTTCCTTCGACTACTACAAGCGTGACGAGAACCCTGCCGAGCTCATACTTCGCCCGGATACCGGTTCGGGAGCAAGGCTTGCCGCCATGGTCATTCAGGTCCGGTCCTTGTTCTCCGACAAGCTTCACGTCACGATTGCGAATTGAAGAGACGACTGGCGCTGATCGATGAGATGAAGCGATTGGCCACCACGACCTGGTGGCGAGACGCCTGACACAGGGTTTGGGCGAGGGCGAGTCCGCTCGTACGCCGAGGTATTTGATCAGGTCGACGCGGTAGCCTTCGTACTCGGTTGCGAGGCTCTTCAACCACGCCTTGCGCTCAGGGTTGGGATCGAAGCGCGCGGTAGCCGTCGCCATGGCAGCAACCA
>JBAVOF010000670.1:0-1856 GCA_049691835.1 Polyangiales bacterium | reverse complement strand
CCAAAGGCTTCGAGGTCTTGCCCAAGAGATGGATCGTCGAACGGACCTTCGCCTGGATCAGTCGCAACCGCCGCTTGGCCCGTGACTTCGAACGCTACGCCGCAACAGTCATCGCGTTCGTCCGCCTCGCCATGATCCGTATCATGCTCAGGCCGTTGACTCCGCCCTCGGTCCTGGCGGACACTGTCCGACATACGAACGCCTGTTCGGATATCGAACAAGAACGCTGCCGTCAAGTGTCCGTCATCAGACAATTTGGGACAGATGGCGGCGTGATTTAGTGGAGGCCCTGGCTCATCTGGTTGGTGATCTTAAGCGGCTTTGTTTTGGTACAGCAAGCGACGGTTCTCGATTGTCGTTCGTTTGATCCTTTCTCGTTGCAGCAGGATGGTGTTGCCACGGCCGAAGTAGACGTCGGCTGGCGTAAGATTGCTCAGGCTCTCGTGATAGCGGCGATGGTTGTAGTGTTCGACGAACCTGCCGATGGTGGCTTCGAGATCGCCGGGTAGGTAGTAATTTTCCAGCAGGATGCGGTTCTTCAGCGTCTGGTGCCAGCGCTCGATCTTGCCCTGGGTCTGCGGATGGTAGGGCGCGCCACGGACATGCTTGATGTTCTTGGCGTCCAACCATTCGGCGAGGTCGCCCGCGAGGTATGAGGACCCGTTGTCCGACAGAAGCCGCGGGCGGTGAATGACCTTGGCCTGATCGCAGCCTGAGGCCGTGAGAGCCAGGTCCAGCGTGTCTGTGACGTCCCCGGCCTTCATCGTCGTGCATAGCTTCCAGGCGATGATGTAGCGTGAGAAGTCGTCCAGCACCGTGCTGAGATAGAACCAGCCCCAGCCGATGACCTTCAGGTAGGTGAAGTCGGTCTGCCAGAGCTGGTTCGGCGCCGTGGTCTTGTCCTTGAACTGATCCGCTGCCTTCACGACGATGTAGGCCGGGCTGGCAATCAGGTCATGGGCCTTGAGCAGGCGATATACTGAAGCTTCCGAGACAAAATAGCTTTCCGTATCGGTGAAGCGCGTCGCAAGCTCCCGTGGCGACAACTCGGGTTGGTCCAGGGCCAGCTGCACGATCCGCTGGCGGATCTTGTCAGGGATCCGGTTCCAGACTCGCCCCGGCCGCGGGGATCTGTCGTCCAGGGCCTCTGGGCCCCCGTTCTGGTAGCGGTCGTACCAACGGTAGAACGTCGTGTGGGGAATGCTTAGCTTCTCCAGCGTCCGGCGGACCGGCAGATGCGATTGTTCGACCAGGCGGATGATCTCCAGCTTCTCGGGAGCGGGGTATCTCATTCCTCGTCTCCCCCATCCGCGATCATGCTTTTTTTGAGCAGCCGCAGGTCAAGCGCCTGCTCGGCAACCACCTCCTTGAGCTCCTGCGCCTGGCGACGAAGATCCTTGACCTCGCTGCTGGTGGCGGCACGCGCCGTATCCCCTGCCAGCCGTCGTTTGCCGGCCTCCAGGAACTCCTTCGACCAATTGTAATACAGGCTCTCGGCAATGCCCTCACGCCGGCAAAGTTCCGCAATGCTGTGCTCACCACGCAGCCCGTCCAGAACAATGCGGATCTTCTCTTCGGCCGAGTACTGCTTGCGGGTTGCGCGGCGGATGGTCTTCACCAGCCGCTCAGACGACGATTCTGTGGTTCCGGATTTCTGTCTCATCTCCACTCCTGGGTGGTTACGATGAGCCAGAAATCCTCCCTTCCTCAAGCAGCTAAATCTGTCTCACAGGCGCTGACGCCGGACATCCCGCGTACCGACCGGGTGGTGAGCAGCCGACGCATCTGCGGCGAAGCGAGATCGCTTAGCCCCCCATCCCCATGATCACCATCCTCATCGACGCCGATGCCTGCCC
>JBAVOF010000669.1:0-3718 GCA_049691835.1 Polyangiales bacterium | reverse complement strand
GCGCTCGGTCGCGAGCGCGTCGGCGAGCCCGTGCTGGTAGCCGACATCGAAGTACGCCTCCTCGCGCTCCGCGCTCACTTGTATGCGGAGCTCCTCGAGCGCGAAGAACGGCTTCTTGTCGTCGCCGAGGCGTTCCAGGATCTTGTTCTGTAGATCGATCAGGCGCTTTCGCGCGGCGCGGTGCTGGACCCGCTTCTCGACGACGATGTCGATGGGATGGCCTCCTCGGCCTCGTGTTCCATGCGCTGGAAGTGGTTGTCGGCTCCGGATGGCGGCTTTCGGTGGTGTGTGTGTCGGCGCTGCGATATCTTCTTCATCGGTGAGCCTTTCTCAGAAGGTTCGCCCGCGGGCCCGGACGTTGGCGCGTCGCGAGCCCACTTCGTAGAACAAATGCACTGTGAATCTCGGAATTGAGCTGATGGGCGCGAACACCCTGCAGCGGCTCACGGCGGAGAACGACGCCCGCGCCCATACAGCACTCGCGGCCCGTCAGATGTTCAGCGACATCGGAACGACGGGGATCAAGCAGGCCGTCGCCGACCGCGACGCGCCCTTCGGCGACGGGCGTGCGTGGGTGGACGAGCCGGAAACGCGGGGCGCGAAGGGTTGAGCGTTGCCGGAGATCGGGAGTAGGGGCGCTCGGAACCGTGGTGCCTGTCAGATCCGCATTCGCTACGAAACGCGTGCTTCGGACGCGCCGCCCATCAAGTGTCGCACGAGAAAGCCGGAGATGATTGTAGCCAGCCGTGCGTGCACCCCCGCCCGGTCGACCCCTTCGCGATCGCGATAGAGGGGTACGCCATTGGCGAGGAGATCGGCTTCGCCCTCATCGAGAAATACGAAGTGGCCCTCGCCCTCATCGAGCCGCGTCAGCGATGCTCCCGGGATCGAGCTCGCATAGCGCGCGGCATGCTGTTTGAAGGGCAGGAAGTCGTTGTCGACCGCACCCACGACGTGAACCGGAATGCGGATGGCGGCGAGCGAATCGGGCTGATGCCCGGGGCCCAACGCAGGGTCGAGCGCGACCACCGCGCGGATCCGTGAATCGAGTTGCGAGAGCGGGAGGCTTTCCTCTGCCGAGATCGCGCCGCCCTGACGCGCATACTCACAGCCCTTGTCGCAGTGCGCGACATTGGATGCACAGTAGCGTGCCATCGCTGCGTAGTCGAACACGCCACCCGCCAGCTCGATCGCGGTCGCACCGCCCGTCGAATGGCCGAGCGCGCCGATGCGCGCCGGATCGATCACGCCACGGAATGCGGGGTGCTCGAGCAATCGATCGAGCACGTACGAACAGTCTCGTGGGCGATGCCAGGGTTGCGTCACGCTCGCCGGATCGATTCGGTCGAATCCATACACCCACGATTCACCGAAGTGCGACACCCCGAGGACGATGAAGCCGTGGCGCGCCAGGTATTCGGCGATCCAGCTGTAGTTGCGCGCCGCACCGAACGCGCCGTGCGAGAGAACGATCGCGGGATGCGGGCCGGGGTCGAGATCGCTGTCGCAGGCGACGCGGCCTCGGCTCGTACCGTGGTCGTGCACGCTCTCGGACGCAGGATTCGCCGCGGGGTACCAGGCATCGACGATGATCGGTCGGCCGCGCGCCGCCTCTTCGAGCTCGAAGGTCGCGTAACCGGCCGCGCAAGCAGCATCAGCGTGTTCCCGCATCCTCGCGACCTCCAAGCGATGGTCAGCATCTCCCTCGCTGCCGTTCAGCTTCGCATCGAAAAACACATCCGACCAGCGCGATCGATGGGTCCCGCCGAACGGCCGACGCTACGGGAACCGAATCGCTCTCTTAGCCCATCGGGACGACGATCAGCGCTGAATTTCGGGGTACAGATGTTATGTCGCCAAGGACGCGAACCGGAAAGGGCGTTTATGTCGACTATGCTCTCAGCACCAGCATCACAGGCGGCGTGCCGGCCTCGATCACGAGCACGGCCAATCCGGCGGTGACCGGCCAAGCGATCGCGGACTTCATGTCCGGCGACACCATGACCTTCGCCTCCCCGAACGAAATCCTCACCGCCACCGAGGCCGTCACGCCGACGACGTTCCCGACGGTGAACGTCAACTGGTCGGGTGATTTCTCGCTTCTGCTCACGCTGCAGGGCCAGCCCCTGCTCGAGCTCGGCAACGCAGACTGCACCTTCGACGTCCAGGGCACAGGCGTCGACCTCCCTTCAGTGCAGCCGTAGCAGCGGCAGCGCGAGAGTCAGTCTCCGCGAAGCCCCGTGGGCGACGCAACGCGTCGGCTTTACGAGGCTTCGTGTCCCGGCCGCCGCGACTTGCACTTCCTGGCGCAATCGGATTTACTCGATTGGAGGGCTTCGCGGTTGCCGGGGCCCGGGAGGCTCCGATGAGAAGCAGCAAGCTCGACCCGCGCCGCGGTACACGGCCCATGACGCTCCTGTTCACTCTCGGGGCGCTCTTCTTTCTTCCAGGGATCTCCCAGTGCGAGCAGACCTGCTACGACTACGACGAGCAGGGCAACCGCTTCACATTTCCCTGCGTGACCTGCGTCGAGCGCGACACCAACGCGTGCACCGTCGATAGCTGGCGGCTGCCGCCCGGAAGCACCTGCGCGATCGGCCAACAACCGCTGCTCGACGACGGCACCGCATGCGATGCGGGTGGAGCCCCGGGCACTTGCACTGCAGGGGCCTGCGAGCCCGCTTCGTTCATTGCGGCCGGCAGCGGTTCGACAACGTGGAGGGCCACGACGACCCCACCGGGCGGCGGCCCATTGGCGACCGGTGGTTGCGAGGTGATAACGGCTTTCGAAAACCTCTACTTCGACACGACGATCACCATGGACGTGGTCTCGGACGGACTCGGCAACCTGAGCATCGGCTACGAGGTTTCGATGCAGAACTCCTTCTTGCCGGTCCTCGCCAATGGCGCGGAATACGGTTCGCTTTCGCTGAGCACGAGCATCACGGGCGGGGTGCCGGCCTCGATCGCGAGCACGGCCAATCCGGCGGGTACGGGCCAAGTGATCGGGAGCTTCATGACTGGTGACACCATGACCTTCACCTCCCCGAACGAAATCCTCATCGCCACCGAGGCCGTCACGCCGACGACGTTCCCCACCGTGAACGTCAACTGGTCGGGCGATTTCTCGCTCCTGCTCACGCTGCAGGGCCAGCCCCTGCTCGAGCTCGGCAACGCAGACTGCACCTTCGACGTCCAGGGCACAGGCGTCGACCTCCCGTCGGTGCAGCCGTAGCAGTGCCGGTGGCTCTCTTAGCCCATCGGGCACAAGAGAAGCACCGAACTTCGCGGTACAGATGTTATGTCGCCAAGGACGCGAACCGGAAAGGGCGTTTATGTCGACTATGCTCCGGCGGAGCGAGGACGGCGAAACAAATGGCTCCAACGGTGCTCGCACTCGAGCGCTCAATCGGCACTTGTCGGACTACGGGCCGCAGTGTTGCACTTGGCAGCGTTTGAGTGAGGTTAGTTGACGGGGAAGGTGATCGGCGCGCCCTGGACATCGAACGTGCAGCCCAATTCGTCGACCAGCATGAACGGGTCACCGCCCAGGGTGAGAGTCAGGGAGAAGGTGCCATCCCAGTTGATGTCGACCGTCGAGCCAACCCCGTTCGTGGGCGTGAGGGCAGCAGCGCCGCCCGTGATTTCACCCGGCGTGGCGATTTGGAGTGGACCCGTTGGCCCTACGTAGAAATTGCCCACGAACTGGCCCTGAGCC
>JBAVOF010000668.1:0-7628 GCA_049691835.1 Polyangiales bacterium | reverse complement strand
CCCGTAGTCGGTGTGCTGCGTGGGAACTTGGAGCGCTACGTACGAAACGGGCCCGGCCAGCGTGATCAGGTTTGGCACGTTGGCCTGAACCAGCGCATCGGCGATGGCTTCGCCCTCGTCGAGCACCGACGTGACCGGCGTCGCCTCCATTGAAAGGCTGTCGCAGGCCTCCTGGGATAGGGCATCGATCGTGCCCGCCGGCAGACCACTCGAGTCGCTGCAACCCAACACGGGGCTCAGTGCCAAAACAAGAACACAAATGAGTCGATTCATTGCAGACCTCGATGACGCGATATGGGGCCTCGGGCCAGGTGTAAACGCGGCAGATTGTCGCATCGGCGAGCAAGCTCGAGCGGCGCTGGCCGGTGGCAACAAGCAACGGGACCATGTCCCGTTTCGTAGACGCGTGAATCACAATGTGATACGCAGCTCCTATGGATGTATCACATCAAGCCTCATCTCTAGAAAAACAGCAAGGAAATCAATGGCCTGGCACGCATTCTGCGTTACGGCATTGGTTGCACGCGATCGATGCGGTTCTGCGGGCGATCGAGGAGACGGTCTGGCGCCTACGGCGGGAAGCGGTGCAGGCCTGTGAGGCGAGCCGGCAGGACTGGGCGGATTGGGTCGGCGGGTTTCGCGATGCGCGAGGCGCGTTGCAGAGCTGGCAGCGACAGACTGCGCGGCTCGTCGGGATCGGTTGGGTGCTCACGAAGATCGCTGCAAGCTACCGGCTTCATTTGACCGGGGCCGCGTTTGTGAGCCGGCAACGTGCCGCCGCGATGTTGGAAGGCCTCCATTCGAAGAACGCGCAGCGCTTCACCGAGGTCTGTGTGTCGCATGGCGGGGGTTTGTTGAAGGTCGGCCAGTTGCTCTCGTCGCGTCCGGACGTCCTGCCGCGCCTGTGGATCGAAGCGCTCTCGGTGCTGCAAGACAGCGTCCCGGCCGAAGACGAGGAGCGCATCATAGGCCTCCTCGAAGAGGAGATTGGAATGTCGCTCGATGAGGCCTTCCGGGATTTCGAGCGCGCACCGATCGCGTCGGCCAGCATCGGTCAGGTGCACCGCGCGGTTCTCAACGACGCGACCGTCGTCGCGGTCAAGGTGCAACGGCCTTCGATCGACAGCATCATCGAGCTCGACATGCAGATCTTGGCATCGTTCGTCGAGGCCATGAAGACCTCTCTGCCTCCCGCCGACTACGAGACCATCGTCAACGAGGTGCGCACGACAATCAGTAAGGAGGTCGATTACGACGCCGAGCGCGAACACGCATCCGCGGTCGGTGAATACCTCGTCACCCTGCAACGTGTCCGCGCGCCCAGACCCATCGGACCCCATCAGAGCAAGCGCGTCCTCGTGACGGAGCTCATCGATGGAGTGAAGATCACATCGATCCTCGATCGGCTCGCGGAGTCTCGCGACGCCGGCGACGAAGGCGCGCACGTCGAGCTTTCACGTCTCGTCAACAAGCTGGTGGAAGCGTATGCGCGTCAGATCCTGGAGCTCGGCCGCTTTCAGGCCGACCCGCATCCCGGCAACCTCTTGGTCGAGCCCGACGGCGGCCTGGCAATCCTCGATTTTGGATGCACGAAGATCATCGAACCCGACGTACGGCGCGGCTACGCGCAGCTGCTCCAGGCGTTTTTCGTGCAAGACAGCACGCGTGTGAGCGAGATCCTGCAGCAGCTGGGTTTCCGGACGCGGAGCGGACGGCCGGACACCTTGCTCTGGTTCGCCGAGCTGATGCTCGACGAGCTGCGCTCGGAGGGCAGCGCGCTTCGGCAAGGGGTCTCGAACGGCGAGTTGATCGACGAATGGCTCGGGCTTCTACGCGCGGTGGAGCAGGACCCGGTCGTGCGCGTTCCGGAACACTTCGTGATGATCGGCCGCGTATTTGCCACGCTCGGCGGGCTCATCATGCACTATCGACCGACGATGGATATTCAGCGCATCATTGTGCCGACGCTGATGGCGGCGCTCGCCTAGAATTGACCGTGCTGGACGCGCTCGATAGTCTTTGCGCAGCGCAAGGCGATCTTCCCAAGGAACGCCAGCGCAGCTTTGCTGCAACGGCGGCGGGTTCTTTGTGATATGGGTTCGACTCGAGGAGCAGGCATGGCTGGTGAACCCCTAATTGCGGTCTTCGTCGATTTCGAGAACTTGGCCATTGGAGCTCAGGTGACGGATTCGGGGCGCTTTCAGATCGAGCTCGTGTTGAAGCGCTTGCTGGAGAAAGGGCGCATCGTTTACAAGCGCGCGTACTGCGACTGGAGTCGCTACCAGGGGGCCGTGCGGGAGTTTCACACGCAGGGCATCGGCCTGGTCGACATTCCGCAGAGCCGGATGAGCGGGAAGAACAGCGCAGATATCCACATGGTCGTAGACGCGCTCGACTTGTGTTACTCGAAAGATCACATCGACACCTTCGCCCTGCTATCCGGGGACAGCGACTTCTCGCCGCTAGTCAACAAGCTCAAGGAGAACGACAAGCGCGTGATCGGAGTCGGGGTCAAGAAGTCCACGTCGGATTTGCTGATCGCGGGCTGTGACGAGTTCATCTACTACGACGACTTGGTTCGGGCCGCCAAGCCAAAGACCGCGAAGCCGCGTGGCGCCAAGAAGCCGACGAGCAAGAAGGACGAGGCAGTGGATGTGTTCGTGGAGATCGTCGAGTCGTTGGATCAAGACTACGACACGCTATGGGGCTCGATGATCAAGCAAGCACTGAAACGCGTGCATCCGGGCTTCAACGAGAGCTACTACGGGTACCGCGGCTTCTCGGACCTGATGAAAGACGTCGAGAGCCGTGGGCTGATCACGCTCGAGTACGACCCCGACCGTGGGAACTACAAAGTCGAACCCAAGCGCTAGGCGCCGGCTATTTCCCGTTTGCCGGACTCGGTGTGACCGTCGCGTCTCCCAGGAAGTCGATCTCGCCGGTAACGACGTCGTACATCGCGCCCACGATTGCAATTCGGCCGCCCCGAACTAGATCGTCCAAGGTTTGGCTCCGAGTCTGCAGCGACTGCACGACGCGATCCACGTTCCGGCGAGCCACCTCGGTGACCACGGCGTCCTGCTGGCTCTTCGAGAGCTCCTTGAAACCGGTCACTCGCCCGGCGTCGATCGCCTGCTCGATGTCGCGCGAGATATGCCCGATGTGTTGGCAGCCGGTCGCCTGCTCCGGTTGGGCTTGGCTTTCCTTCAGCTGGACGGTCGCAGTCACTGCACCGCAACGCGTGTGGCCCATCACCAAGATCAGCTTCGCCCCAGCAACCGCGCAGGCGTACTCGAGGCTGCCGAGGACCTTATTCCCCGCCACGTTACCCGCGACGCGGACGCTGAATATGTCGCCCATGCCCAAGTCGAAGATCAACTCTGCTGGCGTACGCGAATCGATGCAACTCAGCACCGCGGCCAGCGGGTGTTGCCCCTCGGCTGTCGCATCGACCTGTCGCGCGAGGTCCCGGGTCAGTCGGTTACCGCTGCGGAAACGCTCGTGCCCGTCCTTCAAAATCTGCAGCACCTGCTCCGGGCTCGCTGCATCTTGCAGCTCCCTCGTCGAGTAGTCGACGTACTGAGTCCGGTCTTTGAGCTGCGCGTAGCGCCCTTGAAAGCCCATGCGGCTCACCTTCACACCACGCGCGGGGCCCACCGTATCTTGGTAGTCGTGGATCAATTCGAGCAGGTCCGGATCGATGTAGTCGGTCGTCCGGGCGTCCAGAAGCACATGCCCCCCGTTTGGCACATCGTCCAGCGCGTTCGACAACGCTGCTCGATTCAGAAAGCTCAATTGATCGGCGAGCTCGATGTGAACCACGTCTCCGCCCAGGTGCTTCTCGACGATCTTTCGCAGCGGTCGCCGGAAGTTGCTATGCAGAATGAATCCGATCGCAACCGCCAACCCGATCAGCACGCCTACCAGCAAGTCGGTGAGCACGATGGCAAGCACGGTCACTGCAAACGGTGCGAATTGCGACCAGCCCGCCGACCACATCCGTTTGACCAGTGCGGGGCTCGCCAACTTGAACCCGGTCACCAGGAGGATTGCCGCCAAGCACGAGAGCGGAATCATGTTCAGCCACCCCGGTAGCAACATCACGCTCGTCAGCAAGAGAGCACCATGGAAAATCGTCGAAAGCTTCGTCTCGGCCTTGGCACCGATGTTGACGGTGCTGCGTATGATCACCGAAGTCACCGGCAAACCGCCCAAGAACCCGCAAGCGATGTTCCCGACGCCCTGCGCGACGAGCTCCCGACTCGGCGGCGAGTGACGTTGTTTCGGGTCGATGTTGTCGACCGCTTCGAGGTTGAGTAGCGTCTCGAGCGACGCCACGACCGCCACGGTGACCGCTCCCACATAGAGCGCAGGGTTCGTCCACTGCGACAAGTCCGGGCTCCGGAGAAACCCGAGGAAGCCAGACAGGTTCTCTGCGACCGGCACCTGCACCAGGTGGGTGGTGTCGACGATCCAGTTGTCCCCGAGCCCACGGAAGACCGCGTTCATTGCGACGCCCACCAACACCACCATCAGCGGCGCGGGCACGATGGAGTCCCTAAGCGGCTTGATGGTGCCCCAAAGCACGAGCAAGCCGACGGAGAGGAGCCCGATCAAGGCTGCTCCCGGATGCAGGTCGGCGACCATTCGGAACAGCTCCGAGAAGGTGTTCTCCTGGTCCGGCTGCAGGAACGACATATCCCCTTCCGGGTCGCTGTCGTGCCCGACGACGTGCGGGAGCTGCTTGAGTATCAGGATGACGCCAATCGCGGCCAACAAGCCTTTGATCACGCTCGACGGGAAGAACCGCGCCAACGACCCGGCTTGCGCAAGTCCCAACCCTACCTGCAAGACGCCCGCTAGCAGGACCGCTGCGAGAAAAGCCTCGAAGGACCCCAAGGTGGCGATCTGCGTCGCGACGACGGCCGTTAGCCCGGCAGCCGGACCACTGACGCTGGTCTGCGAGCCGCTGAGCATACCGACCACGACGCCGCCCACGATTCCTGCAACCAGACCCGAAAACAACGGCGCATTGGAAGCCAACGCAATACCGAGACAGAGCGGCAACGCGACGAGCGAAACCACGAGCCCGGCGGTCAGATCGCGGGGAATGGTGGACAACACTGACGGGCTCTTCGGTGACATGGGTCGTTGCGAGCGAACAAATATTTCAGAATTCGCTGGGATGTCGAGGAATTCTTCGCCGCTCAGCGATCGAAGGATGTCGATTTCGAGGAGAACGGCCCGGCGCGCGGCCTCCTCGTCGTGGGCGATGCCGCCGATCGGAAACCCACGGGACGAGCGAACGGCTAGTCGCAGCCTTGCGAAATCGCCTCGGCCTCGTCACGACAGTCGAGGATCTGTTCCTCGCTCAGAGACTCTAGGTCGCAGGTGCCGAGGCAGTCTACCGTCCTCGCGAGAGCAACGATGCAATCGACGCCGACGAGCTCGACTTGAGCCTGGCAGGACTGCACGCAGTCGGCGTCTTGCACCGGAACGCCCAGCTCGGTGAAACACTCATCCGGCCAGCCGCAAATGGCATCACAGGCCTCCGCCGCGTTGCGAGGCGCGGCATCCGAATTCGAATCGCCACAGCTGCTCAGCAGCAGGGCGAGCCCAAGTACCCCCCATGTTCTCATGGTCTCAGGATAAAGGATCGAGCGGGTTACCCCCAAATCCGCGTCTCGGTCGGCGGCTCGCGCGGCCGCGCGCTTGGGCTTGGGTGCGCTTCTGCCAGCGCTTTTCATGGATCGAGAGCGCGCCCTTCCCTGACGCGGGCGGGATCAGATGCCCCTGGGCGCTTCCGATGAGGTCGCCGCGCTTGGCTTTGATCAGGGCTTCGCGGGCGAGGTCGTGCTGCTCGACGTCCCAGTATTGCAGCAGCGCTTTCTGCATTCGCTTCTCGCGCAGATCCTTGGCGACGTAGACCGGCTCCTGAGTGAATGGATCCAGCTCGGTGACGTACATGCTGGTGGCCATGCTCATGGGCGTCGGGATGAAGTCCTGCACCTGTCGCGGTTTGAGCCCCTGTTTCTTCAAGTAGAGCGCGAGCTCGATCATCGAGTGCATGGTCGATCCCGGGTGGCCACTGATGTAATACGGAACGAGGTGCTGGTCCTTGCCGCTCTTCTGGCTCGCGCACTCGAACATGTCCGCGAAGCGCTCGTAGCTGTCGGCCCCAGGCTTTTTCATTTTATCGAGCACGTCCTCATCGACGTGCTCTGGGGCGACCGAAAGCTGGCCTCCGGTGTGGTGCTTCGCGAGCACTTCCACGAACTCGGGGCTGAGCTCGGCGAGGTCGTAGCGCACGCCCGATGCAATGAACGCCTTCTTCACGCCCTCTTCTTTGCGCACCTTGCTCAGGAGCTCGACGAGCGGCCCGTGGTCGGTGACCAGATTCTCGCAGACGCCTGGATGCACGCAGCTCAGGCGCCGGCATGCCTTTTCGATTCGCTCGTCCTTGCACTTCATCTGGTACATGTTCGCCGTCGGACCGCCCACGTCGCTGATCACGCCGGCGAAGCCGTCCATACGACGAAGCGCGCGCACTTCTCGTAAGACGCTCTCGGCGCTACGCGACTGGATCACCCGCCCCTCGTGCTCCGTGATCGAACAGAAGCTGCACCCACCGAAACAACCGCGCATGGTCACGATGCTGTGCTTGACGGTCTCGTAGGCAGGAATGGGAGCGTCGTAGGAGGGGTGCGGATAGCGCGTGAAGGGCAGGTCGTAGAGCTCGTCCATGATCTCGGTCGTGAGCGGATCAGCGGGCGGGTTCAGATACACGGCTTCGTGCCCATGAGGCTGGACTAGCGGTCGGCCGTTGCCCGGGTTGGTCTCCTTCTGAAACGCGCCGCTCATCTGGCTGAACAGCGCCTTGCTCTCTTTGACCTGCTCGTAGCTCGGCAAGACGACCGGCTTGCAGTCGCGGATGAATCGGCTCGGCTCGATGTTCTCCCACTGTCCTTTGCGCAGCACGTGGGCCGTCCCGCGGATGTCGCGCACCTTATCCAAGGTTTCGCCCGCGGCGAGTCGGTCGGCCAGCTCCCAGACCGGCCGCTCCCCCATTCCGAAGATCAGCATATCAGCCTTCGAATCGAGCAAGACGCTGCGGCGGATCGAATCGCTCCAGTAGTCGTAGTGCGCGATCCGCCGAAGCGAGGCTTCGATGCCTCCGAGGACGATGGGCACGCCGGGGAACGCTTGGCGGCAGAGGTTCCCATAGACGATGCTCGCGCGATTGGGCCGCATGTTAGTGTGGCCACCCGGCGAGTACTGATCTTCGGAGCGGACTTTCTTCTGCGCGGTCAGCTTGTTGAGCATGCTGTCCATGTTGCCGCTGGTGATGCCGACGAAAAGTCGGGGCGCTCCCATGCGGGACACGTCGCTGGTATCCGTCCAGGCCGGCTGGGAGATCATGCCAACGCGGTAGCCGCGCCCTTCGAGGAAGCGCCCGATGAGCGCGCCGCCAAACGCCGGGTGGTCGACGTAGGCGTCGCCGTTGACGATGAGCACGTCGAGCTCGGTCCAGCCGCGCGCGTCCATGTCCGCGCGGGTGGTCGGCAGATACGCGGTCGCGTCCGGACGGCTTGGCGCTGGGGCGCCTTTTCGCGATAGGGGGACCAGGG
>JBAVOF010000667.1:0-2840 GCA_049691835.1 Polyangiales bacterium | reverse complement strand
GTCGCGGCGAGCGCCGACTTCACTGGCGCTGCGAACCTCGAGGGCGACTGGCAGCTCGAATTCACGACGGGCGTAATCGAGTCCGAGACTGCGCTCAGCTTGCAGGTGCAGGACCTGTGGCGCGGGCTCCTCACGACGCAAACCCTCGACTGGGACGTCGTGGATTGGCCGGCACCGAGCCCGGCGCCGAATCTCGGGCCGAATTCGTATGTGGTCGGGGGAACCAACGTCACGGTCCAGATTCAATCCACCTTGATCGGCGGCTCGGGGACCACGATCAACAACAGCTCTCCGGACGACCTCACCAATGACCAGGGTGGACTGGCCGTCGCCCAAGAGGGCCTGTACATCAGCTCATCGGGCTTTACGGCCGGCGAATCGGTGACCGTTTCGCTATTGTTCGCGCACCCAGGCGGCGTGTCGAACGTGAGCTTCACGATCTTCGATCTCGACACGGGAGGTTTCGTCGACGAAGTGCAGGCCTCCTTCACGGCGATCGGCGCCGCGTCGCTCGTCATCACCCCGAGCGCGAATAACACCCTCGCCGCGCCAGACACCGTGCAAGGCACGAACAACGCACCGAGCTCGGGCCCGAACTCGGGCAACGCGAATGCGACGTTCACGTTCACCGGTAACGGTATCACGCGTATCGACCTCAACTACCGCAATCAGGGAAATTCAAGTAATCAGTCGATCACGCTCCACGACATCACCTTCGACCCCACGCCGACCGCGAGCAATCAGAGCGTGAGCGTGAACGAAGATTCCGTCCACACGTTCAGCACCGCGAACTTCGGTTTCTCGGACGTCGGTGGCGATACGCTGCAACAAGTCCGCATCACGTCCCTGGAGACCGCCGGCGCGCTGCAGCTGAACGGCATCGACGTCACGCTCAACCAGGTCATTCTCGCAGCGGACCTCGGCCTGCTCACGTTCGCGCCGGACGCCAACGCAACCGGCTCACCGTATGCCACCTTCAGATTCCAGGTGAGCGACGGGGCAAGCTACAGCGTGTCGGACTATCAGATGACCGTCAACGTCATACCGGCGAACGACCCTCCTACCCTCTCGGCTTCGCTTACAAGCCAGGCATATATCGACACCGCCGCCGACGACACCTTCAGCCCCGTCACCGGCACCTTGAGCGCCACCGACCGCGATAGCGGCCAGACGCTCACCTACGACACCACCGGCAGCGTCGCCGATGCCGCGCTCGCCGGCTACGACCGATCGCGCACCGGCACCTACGGCACGCTCTACGTCAACAGCACTTCGGGCGCCTACACCTTCGTGCCCAGCGATGCGCCCATCGAGGCCCTCACCGCCAACGCGAGCGAAGCCTTCACCTTGAGCGTGACCGACTCCATCGCCACACTCACCCAGGCCTTCAGCGTCAACCTCACCGGCACCAACGACACCCCGATCGTGATGACGTCCGGAACTACCCTGCCTTACGTCGAAAACGATCCCGCGACGATCGTCGACGGGGCGCTGACCATCGTGGACGTGGACAGTGTGAATTTGGTCGGTGCCACGACGCAGATTTTGGCTGGCGCTTATCAGCCCGGGCAGGACATCCTCGGTTACGACGGTTCCTTACTCCCAGTCGGAGTGACGGCAAGCTGGAACGCCGCTACTGGCACATTGAGCTTTTCGGGCAGCACAACCGTACTTCAGTACGAGGCACTGCTCAGATCGGTGACGTATCAGAACACGAGCGACAATCCCAGCGCCGCACTGCGGACAGTGGGCTTCATGGCTGATGATGGCGCTGGCCTGTCAGCGCCTGGCACGAGCGGCATCTCTGTCACCCCGGCAAACGACGCACCCGTCCTGACGGTCAATCGGCTCACGCTGAGCGACGGCCAGACGATCACGTTGACGCTGGCGGATTTGGATGCAACCGACATCGACAATCCTTCCGCTAACCTCGCGTTCACGGTAACCGGGATTCAGCACGGCCATTTCGAGCTCGCGAGCGCCCCCGGAGCCACAATCACGACGTTCACTTACAACCAGCTCGCAGCGGGAAGCGTGCGATTCGTGCACGCTGGCGGGAACCAGGTGCCCACGTACGTCGTGACGCCAAGCGACCTCGGACTTGTTGGAACCACGGTCGCGGCACAGATCACCTTCGCGCCCGGCAGCGATCCCAACGACGGAAATGCTCTGCTTAAACCGCGCGACAGTGTCGCCGACGATGCGCTTACCGTACTCGCACCGCCCGATACGCGAAGCTTCGTGGGGAGCTCGCTTGGCTTTCATGCCGTCAACGCGCCGATATCGATCCCGCGCGGCCTCGAGACCTTCGACGTCCTTGCGGCCCCGGCCGAGCCAGTACCTGTCGCACCATCACGCACGACGGGTTTCGCCAAGACCGATCCGAAGGTGGAAACCGAATCGATGGAGGTCCTGCGACTGCCTGGGCCAGTCGTCCATATGGAGCTCGGCAATCTCGAATTCGATGGACCTCAGAGCCGCTCGAACATCGAAGTACTCCTGGGCATGGTGAAGATGGGAGGACTGGCGCTGTCCGTCGGTGCCGTGTGGTGGGCGACACGCGCCGCAGGCCTGATTGCCAGCGCCCTTTCCTCGCTCCCCGCCTGGCGGAACTTCGATCCGTTGCCGGTGCTGGGACGCGACGAATTCGAGGAGGACGACTGGGTCCAGGAGCACGACAGGAACGCCACCGCAGAGTCCGAAGAAGAAGAAAGGCTCGTCGAGCGCCGGTTCTCGAACGAAGAAACCCAGCCGATCAACCTGGAAGAGTTGAGGAAGGCAATCTCGCAGAAATAGGGTTCGACTCCAGCGTCCCTGAAAGCCGTTGCAACGTGCGAGGC
>JBAVOF010000666.1:0-4173 GCA_049691835.1 Polyangiales bacterium | reverse complement strand
GGATTGGCGCGCGGCGAGGCTGCGATTGCCGCCACGGTTCTCTTGCTCATGATCGGTGTGGCGGCGACCCAAGCGGCTCTCCGTAATCTGACGAATCTCGATTTCGATTGGGCCAACCTCGCCTTGGAGCGGATGGAGTGGGCCGATTCGTTTCTTCAGAAGGGAACGCTCTGGCTGGCGTTCTTTGGCGCGTCACTTTCCACCTTCGACGAGAAGCACATCGCCATCGACGTTCTCCCTCGGCTCTCGCCACCCAGGGTGAAGCAGCTGCTCCGCGCGATCGTCTGCGTTTTTGCGGGTGTGACTTGCTTCTACCTCGGGCGCGTTTTCTGGCTCTCGGTGCTCAACAACGCGCGCGAGATTCCGCTCGAGTACTCCGTGCTCGGTGTCTCCGACGAGATGATTCACATCTGTGAGGCCCCGGCTGCGGTCCTGTCCCAAGCCGGGCTTTCGCGCCCTGACTTGTTCTGTGCGGTTCGCCGTGCCCTGGAGCTCTTCGGCGCTCCGATGTCGACCCCCGACGTGGCACTGCAGCTCATCGTCCCGGCGATGTTCATTTTCATGGCGGTACGCTTCCTGAGCCGTGCCGTGGCCGCGAGTGTGGCGTTCATCACCAAGAACTATCCCGACGGCTCGGACGAGGAGAGCTGAGCGATGGACGGCATTTGGATCGTTCTGCTCACCGTGCTCGCCATTTTTGGCGCGCCTCTCTTCGCGATCTTCGGGGCTGCGGCCATGCTGCTGTTCGGGGCACTGCCCGACACGAGCATCACCGGCACCGCCAACGACGTCTTCAGCGAGAAGTTCGCCGATTCGCCACTACTGGTGACAATTCCCTTGTTCACCTTTGCTGGCTACCTGCTCGCGGAGAGCGGGACACCCGAGCGTCTGGTCAAGCTATCGCGCGCCTGGCTGGGCTGGATGCCGGGTGGACTTGCAATCGTCTGCCTGATGGCATCCGCCTTCTTCACCACGTTCACGGGAGGCAGCGGCATCACGATCGTGGCCATCGGCGGCCTTCTCTATCCCTCCCTGGTCGCCGACAAGTACGAGGAGAACTTCTCGCTAGGCTTAGTCACGACAGGGGGCTCACTCGGCCTTCTGTTTCCGCCGAGCGTTCCGATGATCATCTACGGCGTCGTCGCTGGCATCATGATCGAGAAGCTGTTCCTGGCCGGCCTGATCCCCGGCATCATCACGGTCGCCACCCTCGCCATCTACAGCTCGATTACTGGGGTCAAGAAGAAGATGTCCCGGACTCGGTTCGACGCCACCGCCGCGATCAAGAGCCTGTGGCAAGCGAAGTGGGAGGCTCTCCTTCCCGTCGCCCTGCTCGGCGGGATGTACAGCGGTTTGCTCCGCATCCATGAGGCTGCGGCATTTACGGCGATTTACACCCTCATCATCGAAGTCTGGATTTACCGTGACGTGAGCTTCCGCCACGATCTTCCACGCATCATTCGAGACTCGATGACGCTGGTCGGCGCGATTCTCGCGATCCTGGCCACGGCGATAGGATTCACCGCGTTTCTAATTCAGGCTCGCGTGCCGATGATGATCCTCGATGCGATGGAGGGCTACATCACTTCTCAGGTCATGTTCCTCATCGCCTTGAACTTCTTCCTCATCGGCGTCGGCATGCTGATGGACATCTTTTCGGCGATTGTCGTGGTGGTGCCGCTCATCGTGCCGATTGCGCTTCGGTTCGGCGTAGACCCCTACCACCTGGGCATCGTGTTCCTGCTCAATCTAGAGATCGGCTACATGACCCCACCGGTCGGTCTGAACCTCTTCATTTCGAGCTTTCGCTTCAACAAGCCGATCACTCAGCTCTACAGGTCCGTCCTGCCATTCATCGGCTTGCTGGGCCTGGCCCTGATCATCGTCACCTATGTTCCCATCCTGTCCACCTGGCTGCCGAGCATGGTGGACGTCACCGCCGTGAACCTCGATGAGGGCGGTGGGAACGAGGCGGGCATGGACCTCGATGCCCTCGAAGGCGAAAACGAGCAGCTCGACCTCGACTCCCTGGAAGGAGATGACGAGACACTGGGTCTCGATTCCCTGGAAGGCGAGGATGAGGAGCTGGACCTGGATTCGCTCGAGGGCGACGAAGAGCCCAGCCCGTAGCGCTACGCGCGAACCAGATTCGTGGACGCTTCCTGCAGCACTGCCAGATGGTACGCGATGTCGCCGGTGATTTGCCCTGGGGCACTCGCAACCGCGTTGACTCGCTCCAGCAGCCAGCCGAGGCGGCGCTCGAGATCTTCACGGGTGAGCTCGAGCCTGGTTTGAGCGCGGGTTAGTTTGCCCCGCCGAGCGTCGAGGTACTCCGAGTGACCGGCCGCGCGGCGCTCGCGCTCGTGCCTACTCAGCAGGGTGGCGGAGTGAACCTCGAGCAGTGGAGAGTCGCTCGAGATGATCGCCGGAAAGGGGCTCGGGCTGTTGACGTCGACCACGCGCGTGAAGTGCTGTGCCCAGCAATGATCCTCACCGCGGCTGGTGTCACTGATCCCGACGATCTCTACGTCTGGGTCACCCAGGCGTTCGCAGAGCTCTCGGAGGCGCTTGATTTTTCCCTCGCCGCTGTTGATGTGGTCGAGTGTCGAGTAGTGAACGTGGTCGACACCGAGGGCCTCGCCTGCGACCTCGACCGTCGGTTTGGGTGAGGCGCTGCTGAGAACGATTTCGATCTGAGGCCATTGGGTGCGAATCCAGGCAAGGTCCTCGCGATCGATCACCTGGTCGGGTTCGTACCGCCGCCAGATGTGCCGCGCGAGCTCGCGCAGGACGTCTTCAGAGGCGGTTTGCAAGTGCCGGAGCAGCGTCAGTTGCGGGACTCGTTGCGCAGCGCGAACCGGGTCGGCAACGAAACGTCGAAAACCGCGCCGTCGAAGCCAATCCAGTCGCGCGGCAGCCTTGCCCCAGAGGCCGTAATACACGCCGGGGTACGCCCAGATCTGCAAGCTCCGAGCGAGATACCGAGCCGTCTTTCGGGGGTGATCCCAGTCTAGAAGGAATTTCCCGGCTTGTTGCCGGTCTTCGATCCGCTCGAAGTGCTCCCGCCCGTAGCCCTGATACGCACAGAGCTCCCAACCGAGGTCTTCACCCAGGTCGCGGCCGAGGTGAATCGTTCGGTCCAGATCGAGAACGAGGTACCGGGTGCTCGATGTGAGGACGCGCGTGCAGAGCTCACGGAACGACGGGACCTCTCCGTGGTGAACCAAACGGTCTACCAGTCGGTTCGGAGAGCTCGTCGATTTCGCCCGTGGTGCCACGCCATCAGTGTAGGTCCGTGCTGGGCCCTCGTTTGTAAAAGTTAGGTAACAGTCGTGGCCGCGGCGGCGGAGTCTTCGTCGTCGGACGCTCGCTCCAATCGCACCCGCCGGACCCGATGCCTTCCGACCTCCACGACGGTGGCCAGGTAAGGGCCGACGGTTACTTGGTCGCCGCGTCTTGCCAGCCGTCCTAGCCGCGCGGTGATGTGCCCGCCAATCGTGTCCTCGTCCTCGTGCTCCGCGTCGCTGAGCTCGAAATCCAGCCGATCGCAGGTTTCTGGAACGGACATTCGCCCCGCAACCTCGTAGACGCCGTCTTCGATCTCTTTGAACTCTCGCTCTTGCTCGTCGAACTCGTCGCCGAGGGGCCCCACGATCTCCTCCAGCGCATCCTCTCGAAAGGCCAGTCCGATGGCGGTGCCTCGTTCGTCGATGACCGCTGCGCAGTGCTGGTTGCCAGACTGCAGCTCTTTGAGGAAATTCGAAAGCGACATCGTGTCGGGCACGAAGATCGCATCCCTGGCCAAGACCTTGAGGTCGACGGGTTTACCTTCGAGCACGTGTTGGAGCACGTCCTTGGTGTGAACGAAGCCGATAATCGTATCCAGGCCCTCGTTGCAGATCGGTAGGCGGCTGTGCCCGCTGTCCCGAATGACCGCCATGTTCTCCTCGTGAGACCGGCCGAGCGACAGGAACTCCACGTCAATCCGCGGCAAGACGATGTGCCTGACCTCGAGTTCCATGATTCGGAATACGTTCTCGGTGACTTCGTGCTCGAGCTTCGAGATATGCCCCGCTGCCCAGGAAAGCGCGAGCATCGATCGGATCTCTTCCGACGTATGTGATGCTTCGTGACCTGGATCCACTGGCAGGCCGATGAGCCGCAGTATCCGGT
>JBAVOF010000665.1:0-4177 GCA_049691835.1 Polyangiales bacterium | reverse complement strand
GGATGGAGGAAAAGAACATACGCCTGCGGTTCGAAGAGAGCCCTTGGGTGGACGAGATCTGGCCAGAGCGATTTCGGAACACGAGCTCGCGCTACTTCCTCGCGCAGTGGGAGCTCAACCGTATGCTCATCGAGAGACCGTTCGATCTTCGGGTGGTTCTCCCGAGGGTCCATGTTTTTCTCACGCGCACTGAGTTGATGACGCTGCCACTATGGCTGCTGAACAGTCAGGAGCAGCGTCAGCGAGCAGCAAGGATTGCTCTCAGCAAGGGCAGCGCGGATGCGGATGTTTATTACGAGCTCGGTCTGGGCGCACTGGCGCAAAGACAATACCCGCGCGCACACGAGCTTTTCACACAAGCTTTGCGGGCGAGCGGAACTGGTCCGCGTTTGCAGACGCTCGGGGTCTATTCACTTTTCATGGCGTCGGACCCGCGGGGGCAGCAGGACCTGATTCGAGAGCTCAAAGAGGCGGGCTCGGCCGCGAACCTGGAACCTTGGGTCGTGCCGTTTCTCGAACAAGCGATCGCGTTCGACTGAGGAAGCCGAGCCATCGAATCCCGGCCGCACAGTCGGAAGCTCCCGAGCTGAGTGCCTTCGGAGCCTTGAGATCTCTCACTTATCAGCTGCTGCTTGCCGAGGCGATGAGCGAGCGGGTAAAGTTTCACGTTCACCGACCCCGTTTTTGCGGTGGAACTGCCCAAGGAGCGGCCAATGCCTGGATCTAACTTCGTCCGACGCTGCATGAGGCTGGCGCTCGCTGCGGTGATGACGATTGCGCTCGCGCCGCTGGGGCACGTTTCGGCTCAACCTTCGTTCACCGCGTTTGAGACGGGACCGGTTCGGCCGCTCGCGAAGCGGGGGAGCATGCTCGTTGCAGTGAACACGCCGGACAATCGACTCGAAATTTTCAAGGCGCTGATCGGGGGGCTCGACCCCCAACGGAGCGTGCAAGTGGGTTTGGAGCCGTGCGCGGTCGCCATCACGAAAGACGGCAGTCGAGCGTGGGTGGTCAATCACCTCTCCGACAGCGTGAGTATCGTCGATCTGACTATCGGCCGCGTGGTTCGGACGCTGCTCGTTGGCGATGAGCCGCGCGACATCGTCATGGCTGACCCGGACGGTGCGGGGCCACTTGCGGAGCGCGCATTCATCACCACGGCTCACCGAGGGCAGCACCGAACCGATCCGTCGATCAGTGGGGTGGCTGGCGCTGGGGATCCACAGTTGACGACGCGGAGCGTTCCCCGTGCCGACGTTTGGGTCTTTGATACGGACAACCCGGGTTCCGGCTTGGGCGGCGTCCCGCTCAAGATTGTGGAGCTGTTCGGGGACACCCCGCGCGCGCTCGCGGTCAGCTCCGACGGCAGCAGGGTGTATGCGGCCGTGTTTCATTCCGGCAATCAGACCGCCGTCGTGAACGAAGGCCGGGTCTGCAATGGCTTTGGGACGAGCACCTGCAGCGGAGATGGCATCACCTCGCCCAATGGGCTCGGTGCTGGACAACTGCCTGGTGGCAACCCCGGCCCATCCACGAACGCTGACGGCGAAAACGCTCCGGAGACGGGGCTGGTCGTCAAGTTTCACAAGTCTTCCGGCCAATGGCGAGACGAGGGTGGTCGCAACTGGAGCAACGGGATTCGCTTCTTCCTGCCGGATCGCGACGTGTTCGAAATCGATTCGTCGACGCTCAATGAAACGACGAGCTTCACCGGAGTTGGCACCATCAACTTCAATATGGTCGTCAATCCGGTCAATGGAAACATCTACGTTTCCAACACGGACGCTCAGAACCTCACCCGATTTGAAGGCCCAGGCATTTTTGGGGGCACCACCGTACAGGGCAATCTGCATCACGGGCGGATCACGGTCCTTCACGGCGGCAGCGTTTCGCCCGTGCACCTGAACAGTCACATCGACTACAACATCCTTCCGGCGCCGGCAGGCACCAAGGCCCATAGCCTCGCAACACCACTGGAGATGGTGGTTTCCTCCGACGGCGCAACGCTGTACGTTGCGGCGTTCGGTTCTAGCAAGGTCGGCGTGATCCCCACAGCCGAGCTGGATAGCGGTACCTTTGACCCGATCGCGGAAAGCGGAAACTATCTGCCCGTTAGCGGCGGTGGCCCGAGTGGGCTCATCTTGGATGAGCTCAATTCCTTGCTCTACGTGCTCACCCGCTTCGACAACTCGATTTCGGTGATCGATCTAACCACCGACTCCGAGCTGAACCACTTCCCCCTCCACAACCCAGAGCCAGCTTCGATCGTCGACGGGCGTCCAGTGCTGTACGACTCGAACCGGACATCGAGCAATGGGGAGGCCAGCTGTTCGAGTTGCCACATTTTCGGCGACTTCGACAGCTTGGCCTGGGACCTGGGCAACCCAGATGACGTCGTCACCACCAATCCGATCTTCGTGAATCTCGGTGCATTCGTCAGCTTCTTTCCCGGTGGATTGGGGGCGACGATCAACGGTACAGGGAACGTTCAGGATTTCCATCCCATGAAGGGGCCGATGACGACGCAGACACTGCGCGGCCTCGCTACGAGCGGGGCCATGCATTGGCGCGGCGACCGCTCGAACGGTTTTTTTGGGACCAACGCCAGCGATGAAGACTTGTCGTTCAGGAACTTCATCGGCGCCTTCAACGGTTTGGTGGGTGACACGGTGCCGCCAAGCGATCCGACGCGGCAGGCCGACATGCAGCGTTTCGCCGATTTCATGCTGCAGGTCCGTCTTCCACCGAATCCAGTGCGCGACCTAGACAACTCGCTAACCAGCGCTCAGCAGCGTGGTCTAGATTTCTTCGATGGCAGCACAGGGCAGCTCGCCGATGGCTCGTCGGTCTCGCCCGGCGGCACCGGATTTACCTGCGAAGGCTGCCACGCGCACGATCCGTCTCAGGGCTTCTTCGGCACCGGAACCCTGGCCAGTTTCGAAAACGAGCCGCAGATCCTCAAGATCCCTCATTTCCGCAACCTGTATGAAAAGGTCGGCATGTTCGGGATGCCCAACGTGGACTTCAACCTCCCCGGCGACGGCAGCCATCGGGGCGACCAGGTGCGGGGCACGGGATTTCTCCACGATGGCAGTACGGATACGCTTTTCCGTTTCCTCACCGCGGACGTGTTCAAGCATCCTGGGCTCGTGTTCAACGACCCCAATGTCGGCTTCAACGGGGGCGACGCACAGCGTCGCGATGTCGAAGCGTTGCTGCTCGCATTTGATTCCGACTTGGCACCCATCGTTGGGCAGCAAGTCACATTGACGAGCACCAATCTCGCGGACGTGGTCAACCGCATCACGCTGCTCGAGCAACGCGCCGGAGCTCCATTTACCTCGGCAGTGCTTGGTGGAGCAGTCACGGAATGTGACTTGGTCGTCCATGGAAACATTGCAGGGCTTCCCCGGGGCCTCCTCTACGATCCCGAGATCAATAGGTATGAATGGGACTCGGTCACGCAGGCCGCCATCACGCCAACGGCTCTTCGGGCCTTGGCGAACACGGCTCAGCAGGAGCTCACGTATACATGCGTTCCACCGGGCTCGGGCACTCGCATTGCGTTGGATCGTGATGGGGATGGAGCGCTCAACCGCGATGAGGGGCTCGCATTGACCAGTCCAGCAAATCCCGCTTCGGTCCCTGGGGCTTGCAGCGACGGCATCGACAACGATGACGATGGCGCCACGGACCTTGCAGACACAGGCTGCGCCACCGCTGCGCAGAATATCGAGAATCCGCAGTGCGAGGATGGTTACGACAACGACGGCGATGGCCTCGCAGACTTTGGCGGCGACCCCGATTGCGACAGTTTCGCCGATAACATCGAGCGCTCCTGCAGCATCGTTGCCGCAGGCCTCGGCGGCTCCGGCAGCGGTGTTGGCTGGCTGTTCTTGCCCGCGCTGGTTCTGTGGCGGCGCCGGCGTCGCTAACGATCTCGAGCGCGGATGTGGGGTGATGATCAATCGACTTTCTTGAACGGTGAGAAATGGTACCCCCTTTGGCGGACGATGAGACCGCCTTTTGCAATGGTGATTCTTCCAAGGACGACCTCCTGAATCCACCTTTGAGCTCCGATGGAGCGCCGATCTCTCTTCAGGTCATCGCCGCGAGAGGGAGTGCGACGCTCGTCCAGCAACCCAGGGCAGCGAATGATTTCATCGCAAGCGTAGAG
>JBAVOF010000664.1:0-4882 GCA_049691835.1 Polyangiales bacterium | reverse complement strand
GGCTACAGGGCAGCTCGCTGCTCCTCGCAGGCGCGGCGCAAGAGCGAGCTGAAGCGGTGAGTGCGATCGGCGACGTCCTGATGCGCTTGGCGGCATTCGTCCACCAGTGGCGCGCCGAAATCGAATCCGTGGAAGTTAACCCACTGGCAATCCTCGTCGGGGGCCAGCTCGAGGTTCGGGAGGCCTGCGTGACAGTGGGCGACGCGTTCAGCCGCTCGCTGAACGCGAGCGGGTGACTCGGGCGCTGGCGGGTCACGGGGCCCGGCGGAGCAAGTGCCCGCGCCAGTCCGACTACCTAAAGATACCGCCCCGTCACCGACCCGCTCCCCCTCAGTTCCTCCGGCGTCCCCCAGGCAACGACCTTGCCACCATCTGGCCCCGACCCGGGGCCGAGGTCCAGAACGTAGTCCGCGTTGCGGATCACATCGAGCTGGTGCTCGACCGCTATGACGGTGTGGCCGTCCTCGACGAGCTGATGGAGGATGGCGACCAGCTGCTCCACGTCGACGAAGTGAAGGCCCCGGGTTGGCTCATCGAAGATGTAAAGCGTGGGTTTGCGAGCCGGTTGAGCTAGGTCACGGGCGAGCTTGACTCGCTGGGCCTCGCCGCTGCTGAGTGTGGTCGAGCGGCGCCCGAGCGCGAGATAACCAAGTCCGACGCGCCGCAACGCTTCGAGCTTGGACCGAATTGCGGGCACCGCCTCGAACAAAGCGTATGCCGCTTCGACAGACAAGGAGAACACCTCCGCGATGTTCAATCCGCGGTATCGAATCTGTAGCGTTTCGTGGTTATAGCGACTTCCGCCGCAGACCTCGCATTCGACCTCGGCGTCGGGCAGCAGTTGCATCGCGATGCGCTGAACGCCCTCGCCTTTGCACGCCTCGCATCGACCGCCTTTCACGTTGAAGCTGAAGCGTCTCGCACGATAGCCCCGAGCGCGGGCCTCGGGCAGGGCCGCAAAGAGATCACGCAGAGGGCCTAGCAAGCCGAGGTAGGTGGCCGGGTTCGACCGCGCGCTGCGTCCGATAGGCGTCGCATCGACGAACGAGACCCGGCCGATCCCCTGGCCGCCTTCGAGCGAAACGCCTCTGGGCATTTCGGCACTCGGTCCGAGGCGTGCCCGAGCGGCCGGCAGGAGCGCGTCGACGACGAGCGAGCTCTTGCCGCTACCGCTCACCCCAGTGACGCAACACAGCGCGCGCAACGGAAACGCCGCACGCAGATCGTGCAGGTTGTGCAGCTGCGCGACACTGAGCACGAGCGAGCCGGTTCCCGTTCGGCGCCGCGCGGGGGCGGCTACCGTACGACGCCTCGACAAATACGCACCGGTAAGCGAGTGATCATTCGCCATGATCGCGTCGAGATCGCCTTCGGCCACCAGATGACCGCCATGCTCGCCAGCGCCAGGTCCCATCTCGACCAAGTGGTTCGCCGCGCGCATCATCTGCTCGTCGTGCTCGACGACCACCAGGGTATTTCCGAGGTCTCTGAGCTCATCGAGGGTCACCAGCAAGCGTTGAGAGTCGGCCGCATGCAGACCCGCCGTCGGCTCGTCTAGTACGTAAAGCACTCCCGACAGTCGAGCACCAAGCTGCGTGGCCAAGTGAACGCGTTGGGCCTCTCCTGCCGACAAGCTCCTCGCGGCGCGATCAAGGCTGAGGTAACCGAGACCCACCTGCTGCAGGAACGCGAGACGATCGCCGATTGAGCGAAGCAACGGTCGAATGGCATCTGCGCGCCGCACAGAACTGCCAACGCTCTCGATCCAGTCACTCAAGGCGAGGATATCGAGCGCACTCACATCGCTGATCGCCCGGCCATCGATGCGTACCGACCGCGCGTTCTCGTTGAGGCGCGAGCCGCCGCAGCCATCGCACGGCTCCATTCGCGCGAACCGCCCAAGCTCGTCCTCCAGGAACTCGAGAACGCGTTCTTCGTCTCCACCCTCGGCCAGCTTGCGCCGTGCGTATTCCTGCGCACGCCGCTGGAGGCCCGGCAGGATCCCCTCGAACCCAGCGCCGCCTTCGAGCGCGATGCGTCGTTGCTTCGGGGAAAGCTTCTCGAACGACAGATCCAAATCCACCCCGGCCGCGGCGACCTTCTCCAGCATCGATCGGTAGTACGCGAGTTTGGGCTTGCCCCAGGCGGTGACTGCTCCACGCCGGAGAGAGAGGCTCGGATTGTCGATCGCCAGCTCTTCGATGAATCTGCGCGTTTGCCCGAGCCCGTCACAACGTGGGCACGCGCCAATCGGCGTGTTGAACGAAAAGAGCTGCGGGCTGACCTTCGGAATCGCAGCATGACCTTCGAAGCAGGCGTAGCCCTCCGAAAATCGATGTCGTGCCCCGTGCTCCTCGCGGACTTCGGCGATGCCGCCGCTCAATCGGTACGCAAGCTCGATCGCTTCGGCGAGCCGCTCGCCTATTCCGTCCCGAACCGAGAGGCGATCGATGACGACGTCGATCGACACCCCCGACGGCGGCCTGCCTAGAGCGTCGAGGTCGACCGGGTCATCACCGAGGAGCACGCGAACGAAGCCCTTCGCGCGCAAGTCCGCGACCAGCGCCTTCGGAACCGTTGCGCCCGCGCGCACGACCGGGGCAAGAACCGAGAACCGAGTTCCTCCAGGCAGACGCATCGTCTCCTGCACGACCTGCGCCACGGGATGGGCTTTGAGGGGCTCGCCACACACCGGGCAGTGCACCTCCCCGATCGTGGAGAAGAGGACCCGCATGTAGTCGCCGATCTCGGTCAACGTGCCCACCGTCGAGCGAGGGTTTCGGGACGGAGCATGGTCGCGCACCGCGATCGCGGGGCACAGCCCTTCGATGACGTCTACGTCCGGGCGCCGCAGCTTGGTCAGGACGCGCCGCGCGTGACCGCTCAGCGACTCGACGTATCGTCGCTGGCCTTCGGCATACAAGGTGTCGAAAACCAAGCTGGACTTGCCGCTTCCACTGGGCCCGGTGACGACCGTGAGTCTTCCCCTGGGCAAGCTCACCGTGAGGTCTTTCAGATTGTGTTCGCGGGCTCCTCGAATGACGATGTCTGCCGTCATTCCCCGGTCCCGCCGGCAAGGCGCTGTGCTGCACGGATCGCAGCGATCATCCCGCTCTCGGAGGCGGTGCCGGCCGCCGCCGCGTCGTAGGCAACACCGTGGTCGACACTGGTCCGAACGAAAGGCAGACCCCACGTCACGTTCACCGCCGCGCCCCAATCGAGAAGCTTGGAGGGGATGGTCGCTTGGTCGTGAAACATCGCAACGACGCCGTGCGCGCGACCGTCGGCAGCATAGCGAAATGCGGCCTCCGCTGGTGTCGGCCCGATGAGCTCCACCTCACCGCTACCATACGGCGCTTCCTCCCGGAGCGCATCGAGCGTGGGACCGATCGTGGTCTCCTCCTCGGTGCCTAGCAGACCACCCTCTCCGGCATGCGGGTTCAAGCCGGTGACCTCGATGCGCAGCGGCGTCTGGTCGGGGAGCCAACGGCGGAGCGCCTCGGTCAGGTGCCGCACCGTTCGCTCGATGTGCTCGCGCGTCACCGTCGAGGGCACCCGCTTGATAGACCAATGCGTCGCGACCAGTGCGACCTTGAGACGCGGCCCGAGGAACATCATCGTCACGCTCTCGACGTGGACGCCCGCACGCCGGGCGAGATGCTCGGTCTGCCCGCGAAACGACACGCCCGAGAGGCTCACGGCCTCTTTGCTGACCGGGCCGGTCACGATAGCGCGTGCTGCTCCCCGAATCGCCGCATCACACGCCGCCTCTAGCGCCTCGCGCTGCGCGCCGCCCCCGCTGATCGTCGGCGCCCTAGCCTGTACCATCGCGAGCGGCCAATCCGCCACGTGCACCAGGCCTACCTCGCCCACGCGCAGGCTTGGTGCATCGTCTGTCTCGATCCTCCTAAACGCCTCGAAGCCGTACCGTCGGAGCGCCCTCTCCATCCATGCAGCGTCACCGTAGACCAGCGCACGATCGGTGCCCAGACACCCAGCCAATGCCGCTGCCGTGACGACGGGACCGACGCCCGCCGGATCACCCGCCGAAATGGCCAGCGGTGGAAGCATCATGGCTCTTTCATCTTGTAGCCGACGCCGCGGACGGTCTCGAGATTGTTAACCGAGTGACCGAGCTTCATCCGAAGACGCCGAACATGAATGTCGACCGTACGACTGCTGCCGTAGTAGTCGACGCCCCAAACACGCTCGAGGAGCTGGCGGCGCGAGAAGACTCGACCCCGGTTCTGACAAAGAAAGCTCAGCAGCGCGAACTCCTGATGCGTGAGCTGGCGGGGACGACCCTCGACACTGACCTCGTGGGCTGCGAGGTCGATCCAGAGCGGTCCCATTTTGATGCGCTCCTGTTGAGCGAAGTCGCTGCGACTCCATTCCACGCTGCGGATCCTCATGTAGAGCTCCGGCGGCACGTATGGCATCAAGGCGAAATCGTCGAAACCGTCGCCTGGGTCTAGGCGCGATAGCGCATTGAGGGTGACTCCGATGAGCACGGGCACTTCTTGAAGCGGCTCGGCCGCCCGGACTCGGACCAGGGCTGCGCGCCCCGCATCGGCCTCGTCGCCCGCCTCGATCAAAATGACCGTCGGCGGATTGGCGACCAACTCCTCGGTGTCGAGGCGATCCCAGAGGTTGGCGGTCCGCACCTCGCAACCGAGCTCGTGAAGACAGGCCACGGCGCTGCCCTCGCGGTCTTCAAGACCCTCCCGGCCGATTACGAGAATCCACACTGGCGAGTCCTACAATGCTGCCTCCAAGGGCGCCACCCGGGGATGCGACTTCCGAAGCGATCCCAGGTATGATGAACGGGCACGCGGGCGGAATCCAGTGGCCACGAAGTATTGGAAAGTCGAGATCAGTCGGC
>JBAVOF010000663.1:0-5473 GCA_049691835.1 Polyangiales bacterium | reverse complement strand
GACGCGTACGAGAGGCTGAGGTTTCGGCGCGTGCGGGCACGGGCGACGGGCATCGACCTCGTCGAGCGGCGAGTGTCCTTGGCGGGCGGCGGAGATCCGGTCGAGTATGATCGACTGCTGATCGCATCCGGCTCGCGGGCCCGCTCGGCACCTTGGCCCGGAAGCGACGCGCGCGGCGTCGGGCACTTCGTCACCATGCAGGATCTCGATTGGTACGAGCGTGAGGTGCATGGTGGCGTGTCTCGGGGGGGTGGCCCGCCGCGCCCGGACGCGCATGCAAGCGCAAGCTCCGAGGACTCGCCCTATCGTTTTCGAGAGGCCGCCGCGCAGCGACGCGCGCAGCTCGCACGCCAGCCCGCGGTAATCGGCGGAGGGCTCATCGGAATCGAGGCGGTGGAGGTTGCCGTCGCCGCCGGCCTCCGGCCGTGGTTCTTCATCCGCGAGGAATGGTTCTGGCCCATCGCCCTCGAGTCGCGGGAATCGGATTGGATTGCCGAGCGTCTGGCGCAGCATGGAGTCGAGGTGCACCTCGAGCACGAGATCGAAGCATTGGAGGCCGATGCGGACGGAAATGTGGCGGCCGTGCGAACGAATCAGGGACGTTACCAAACCGACTGCGTGGTGGTCGCGATCGGGGTGACCCCCAACACCGAGTGGCTTGCCGGATCCGGGATCGAGCTCGACGAGCGTGGCGGTATCGTGGTCGACGAAGGTCTGAGGACCAGCGCCGCGGATGTGTTTGCGGCGGGGGATTGCGCGTCAGTCCGCTGGTTCGACGGTACACGAAGACCCGAGCAGCTCTGGTACACTGCGCGCGATCAGGGGCGGATTGCCGGGCGGCGCTTGCTGGGCGACGCGCCTCGGTACGAGCGGGGCACCTGGTACAACTCGGCCAAGCTCATGGACATCGAATACACCACGGCCGGGTTGGTGAACTGGAACCTCGATCGCGAGGAGAATTGGTTCTTCGAAGAAAAGGGCGGAGTTCGCAGCACGACTCGGGTCGTGCTCCAAGATGATCGCGTCGTCGGATTCAACATGCTCGGCCGGAGATGGGACCACAGCGTGCTCATCCGTTGGATCGACGAGAGGCGAAGCCTCGACTGGGTTCTCGGCCACTTGAACGACGCGGCGTTCGACACGGAGCTCGTGCCGCCGCTGCATATTTCGAGAGCATGACATGGACCAGCAGGGGCAGAACGGGCTGCTGACGACCTACCGCGAAGGCTGGCGCAACCGCGGCATCGTGGGTGTCGCGATTTCGGTGTTGCTGATCTCTTTTTACGTCGTCCTCTACTGGGAGCACAAAGTGCAAGAGCGCCTCGGCATCGCTCCGTTCACCGCGCTTTCCGAAGCAGTGGGGCTGCGCAACCGCTGGTACCTCTACGGCTTTCTCTATTCGGCCGCGATGATCACGGGGGCCGTCTACTATCTGAGGCGTCACGGCAACAGCCGCTACAACCGATTCCGCATCGCGGTGAACGTCGCGATTCAAGTCGCGCTCGGATTCTCACTTCCGTTCATCATGCCCCTTTTCGGTGGCAAAGAGCTCTACTTCTCGTACTTCTGGCCCCTCAAGTACGAGTATCTCTATCCGCAGACGCTCGCGGACCTGCCCTTGTATTTCTCGCTCTACACCGTCGTGGGCTCTCTGCTCGCCGCGCCCGTTCTTGCGGTGCTCTACGGAAAGCGCTGGTACTGCTCGTGGGTGTGCGGTTGCGGCGGATTGGCCAATACGTTTGGCGACCCCTGGCGACACCTGACCAGCAAGTCGACCAAGTCGTGGCGCTTCGAACAGTTGAGCATTCACCTGGTGTTGATCCTCGCGATCGCTACGACGTTGCTCATCGGTCTGGATTGGTTGATCGGCGCCGATCACCCCGCGTTCCACCGAGTCGTAGCCGGAGAGCACTGGCAGGACTGGTCGATCAAGAGCTTCTACGGCTTTGCCGTGGGCGCGATCCTGGCAGGGGTCATCGGAACGGGTCTGTATCCGGTGTTCGGGCCGCGGGTCTGGTGCCGCAATTTCTGCCCGATGGCCGCCGTGCTCGGTTGGCTGCAAAAGGTCGGGCGCTATCGCATCAAGGTGAAGCCAGGGATGTGTATCTCGTGCGGCAACTGCAGCACGTATTGCGAGATGGGCATCGACGTGCGCTCGTACGCACAGGCCGACCAGAGCTTCACCCGTGCGTCGTGCGTCGGGTGCGGGATGTGCGCGCACATGTGTCCGCGTGGCGTGCTCAAGCTCGAAAACAGCTGGGACCGGCCCAACGACAAGGAACGCCAGAGGCTATCGGTCGTTGACTTTTGAGCTACTTGCAAATGCCCGGGCCCAAGCGGTCATGGTATCGTCGGTGAGCAACACGAAGCGGATCTCGCGCAGGTTCCACGCCCGTTCACCCACGACCTGCGACGCGATCGAAGCCGCCTCCGCGATTGGGTAGCGATAGATCCCGCAAGAGATCGCCGGGAACGCCACCGATCGAAGCTGGTGCTGCTCGGCGAGCGCCAGCGACGCACGAAACGCCGATGCGAGGAGCTGCGCATCTTCACTGCGACCGGAGTAGACGGGACCCACCGCGTGAATGACATACGGGGCCCGGAGGCCAAAACCGGGGGTGAGGCGCGCTTCGCCGGTCGGGCACCGCACGCCGGGGCGAAGCTCCGGAACCGCGCGACAAGCTTGCAGGAGCGCAGGACCTGCCGCTCGATGAATCGCGCCATCGACCCCGCCCCCGCCTAGCATCCTGGGATTGGCCGCGTTCACGATCGCATCGGTGCTCTGCTGCGTCAGGTCACCCCGCAGGATCAATACCTTGGCAGTCATCCGGCACCATCTGGCGGCGGCTCCGTCGGGGCGGGCTTGCCCATCAGCTTCTCGAACGCCGCGGGACCCAGCGATTGAACCATCAGCCGGTCCAGCCGGGCTTCGATCGCTTCCTTCTGAACCGCTGAGTCGTACAGGAACCCGATGCCCATCCCCGAGGGGCGGCCAGAGTGGGCCTGCAGGAGATCGACTACCCATCGGACGACGCCGCGGATAACGATCGGCTCTTGGAGCTGGGGCGCGCGAATCGTGAAGGACAACACAGTCCCCACCTGCAGCGGGCGATCGGTCCGGATGAACGTCCCACCCCGACTGATGTTGTGGGTGTAGTCCGACAGCAGGGCGTTTAGGCGGTCATATTCGATGGGGACTTCGAGCGTGGCCCGGCTGTGTTCTCGGCGCTCGCGACCTCGTTCCGGCATGCCCCGGAAGAGGGTAGAGGTCCGCCGGGCGGGCGGCAACAACACGGTCGCTTGACGCCGAAACGGCGACTGCCTACTCTACGGAACCCATCTAACCCGGACGTTCCGCATCTGCGTTGAGCGTCTTTCGCGCGCGAGGATTGCGCATGACTGAAACCGATTCCAAAACACGTGAGACCTCAACGGAGGAGGTGGCGCCTGTGGAATCGCAAGCCGCCGCTTCGTCCCCTGAAACCGTGACCGAGCCCGCCACCGTGATCGCGGAGGCCGATACCGTTGCCGGGGAGGTGGCTGCAGCCGAAGCGCGGGCCGACACGTTGGACGGAGAACCTGCGCCTGATGGGAGCACAGAGAGCTCGGCCGGCGACCTGGACGCCGAAGGGGCTGGCAAGAAGAAGCGCCGGCGTCGTCGAAAGAAGAAGGGTGCGCCAGCAGGTCCGAGCGATGCGCCTTCGGACCCGAGGTCGGCACATCCGGCACACCACCACGCGCCGTACCTGCACCTTTTTTCCGGTGGGGCGACTCGCAAGCACGCGTTCTCCGTGGGCGAGGAGATCGCTGGACGGGTCGATCGCGTCGAACACGGCACGGTGATCATCGACGTGTTCGGCAAAGCCACTGCGATCGCCGATGTGGACGAGCCGCGCGACATCCCGTTCATCGTCCGCGAACCTGAGCACCCGATGCCGAATGTGCCAAGCCCGGGACCCGAGACCGCGGAGGCCGTGCCGCGCTCAGCGCCCGAGGTCGCGGCACCGCTTCACACGCCGGTCGTCCCATCGACCATCGCGATTCCGACCCCCGTCATTCAAGCTCCGACGCCCGAGACGGGCAAGGTGTTGCAAGGAGACGTTTCGACCTGGGAATTCTCCCCTACGGAGGTCACCAGCGTCGTCGAGGACGACCTGGGCGAAGCCGACACGGTCGTCGGCGCCCAAGCCTACGATCCGAGGATTGCCAAGGAAGCACAGCTCGCCGCGACAGAGCCACCGGAGACGGGGACTGCTTCAGTGGTGGAGACAGCAACGGGCGACGAGGCGGAGTCGGCGTCAGAGCACGAGCACGAGCACGAGGCGGCAGAGGATCCGGCTGATGCGGATCTGACGCTTCTGGATCCTTTGACGGAGCTGGAGCCTCCGCAGGTGGGTGCGATCTTCCGCGGGAGGATTGGAGCGGTCGCCGAGAGCGGGCACATCGTCATCGTCAACCGGCTGATCGACAAGGCCGCAGTGCGGAAGGCGATCCGCGCGGCGCGCGACCTTCATCACAAGGTGCAAGGGGTGGTCTACGGTTACAACCGCGGTGGCTTCGACGTGCTCGTCGGGGGCGTACGGGCATTCTGCCCGGCCAGCGCCATGTCGCTGACGCCCATCGAAGACCCGAGCTCGATGGTGGGACAACGCTGCGAGTTTTCGCTGCCCCCGGACAAGGGCGGTAGCAAGAAGAGCATCATCGTCAGCCGTCGCAACATCCTCGAGAAGGAGGCTCGTAAGAGGGCTCGCGAGCGAATGAACGAGCTTCAGGCCGGAACGAGGCTTCAAGGACGAGTGCTGGAAGTGAGAGACTACGGCGTGCTCGTCGACCTCGGCGATGGGCTCGACGGCCTGGTTCACATGAGCGAGGTCTCATGGAGCCGAGGGACGCGGCCACAGGACGTGGCCAAGCCCGGCGACGAGGTCGAGGTCGAGGTGCTCAAGGTTCAGCCGGCGTCGCGCAAGGATCGTTTTGGACGGGTGTCGCTCTCGATGCGCGCCTGTCAGCCAGACCCCTGGGACGCAGCCAAGGACACCATTCGGCCCGGGATGCCGATCAAGGGTAAGGTCGTCCGCACGACCGACTTTGGAGCGTTCGTCGAGCTCCACGAGAACATCGAAGGGCTTCTCCACATTTCCGAGCTCGGAGGAAACAGGGAATTGACGCACGCCAAGCAGGCGGTCAGCGAGGGCGACGAGATTCACGTGGTCGTCGAGCGGGTGGACCGCGGACAGCGGCGCATCTCGCTTTCGAAGCTCTCCGAGGCCGACGCCGCTGCCATCGAGGCAGGCGAGATCGAGGTCGGGAAGGCCCCGCGATCCCTCAAGCCGGGCTCGCAGGTCGCAGTGGTCGTTAAGAGAGTCGATCACAGCGGCGCGCAGGTGCAAATCGACGGAATGCTCGGGAAGCGCGGCCGCGGGTTCATTCCCAACCGCGAGCTTCAGGACGTGCACGACGACCGACGAAAGGG
>JBAVOF010000662.1:0-2289 GCA_049691835.1 Polyangiales bacterium | reverse complement strand
GGACGCAGACGGGCGCGAGGGGAATGGCAAACAACGAGGGCCCTCGGTCCTCCAGAGGGTGCCCAGCAAGGTAGTCGTCATTGGTGCCTCGACTGGCGGACCCAGGGCGTTGGTCACTCTCTTGCGACATCTACACGATGAGCTCGATGCCGCGCTGGTCATCGCGCAGCACATGCCGCCGCGCTTCACCCATACGTTTGCCGCTCGTCTCGACCGGACCGGGGTGCTACGGGTTTCCGAGGCGAAGCAGTACGAGCGGCTCGTTCGCGGTCATGCGTACGTCTGTCCGGGAGGTCGATGTATCGAAGTCGTTCCGTCGGACCGCGGACCCGCGGTACGGGTCGTGGACCCCGACCCTGGGACTCGCTACGTTCCTTCGGTCGACCAGCTTTTCCGCTCTGCGGGACGTGTGCTGGGCGACAAAGCCATCGCTGTCGTGCTGACCGGGATGGGCGACGACGGCGCGGAGGGAGTGCTCGAAATCAGCAAGCGGGGCGGCGCCGTGCTGATTGAAGCGCCTGAGACGGCCGTGGTTTCGGGTATGCCTCTGGCCGTCCAGCGGTCTGGGGTACCGCACCAGTCGCTCGGGATCTGGACGCTCGGCGACGTGCTGACCGAGATCACCCGACCGGATCGAGCATGAGGCCCGAACTTTGAGCGCGCCGCGACCTATCGTACGATTAAGCTAGCCATGCGCCGGTACCGCTGCCTCGTAGTTGAAGATTCCAAGACGATGCGCAGCATGCTGTCGGAGTCCCTGATGCGAATTCCCGGAATGGAGGTGGTGGAGGCCGAGAACGGGCTCACGGGCATCCGCGCACTGGCCACACAGCGATTCGACCTGGTCGTGACGGACGTCAACATGCCGGTCATGGACGGATTGAAACTCGTTCGGCACGTTCGAGGCGACCCACGGCACGAAAAAACTCCGATCGTGATCATCACCACGGAGAGCGCACCAAACGACAGAGATCGGGCGCTCGCACTGGGTGCAAATGCCTATATCGAAAAGCCAATTCAAGCGCCGCGAGTCATTCGTGCGGTGAAGAAGTTGCTCGAGATTTCATGACGATGGACGACGAAGAACCGCAACCTCCGGGACGAGGGATTCTACATCCTGAAGGTATGCGCGCGGTGCGAGCCTTTTCCGCCGGCGTCGTTCATGAAGTCAACAACATCCTCGGGGTAATCATCGGCAATGCGCACTTGGCGAAGAAGAACGCGTCCAACGTGGAGGTGCTCGAGAAGTACATCGGAGAAGTCAGAGACGCAGCCGAAGAGGGTCGCGAGCTCATGCGCGACCTGTCGATTCTGGCCGGCAACGAGTTTCGTGCGAGGGTGGTTTCCCTCAACGACGTCGTGACAAACGCGGTTTCTGGGCTCGACGCATCCGTCTCCCTCGACCTCAGCGGCCAAGACCCCGTAGTACTCCTCGATCTTTGGTTGGCCCAGGATGCGCTCGGTCGTGTGACCCAATTCATGATTGCGACGAAGGCGGTCAAATCGATTCGCATCGCTACGCGTGTCGTCGGCTCGGCCGCTGCGCTCACGATCGAGGATGACGGCATCAGCCCGACAGACAAGGAGCTGGAGACTTTGTTTTCCCCGTTCTCGAAGCTGGATCGCCGTCCGAAACTGGGCCTCGATTTGACTAAGCTCGCAGACTTGGCGTGTCGGTCCGGCGGCTACGTGATGGCCGGGGCACGCGAGCCGCACGGGCTCCGCATCGTGGTCACGTTGCCCGTAGCACCCCGGGGGGCGTCAGGAGACGGTCCAGGTATGCCCCTGTCGGAGCAAGGCGTGTAAGTCCGGCGCGCCGAAGCGCTTTTTGGCCAACTCACGCTGTACTTCGAGGCTCTGGTTGTAGACCGGGCCCGGCTGACGGTAGATCACGCCGAGCGCAACCACCTCGGGTAGATCGCTGAGCATCCAGGCCAGCGAAGGGTTGGTCTCGTCGTGAACGACGATGTCCTGCTCCGTGACGCCATCTTCGCCGATCGTCACGATCTCGAGGCTGAGAGTCTCAGGCTTCAACCGAAGGCCCTTGTCGCCGTTGGTACCGAACTTCAAGGGCTGTCCGTGCTGGACCCAAAGCTGGTACGCAGGACCGGTCTTTCGGTCGGTGATCAGATCGAAGACTCCATCGTTGAAGACGGGGCAGTTTTGGAGGATTTCGATGAAAGCCGCGCCCTGGTGTTGCCGGGCCGCGGTCAAGGTATCCGGGAGCTCCTTCGACGTGTCGAAGGAACGGGCGACGAAGGTCGCCCGGGCCCCCAGCGCGAAGCGCGC
>JBAVOF010000661.1:0-4791 GCA_049691835.1 Polyangiales bacterium | reverse complement strand
AGCCCACACTCCTTGAGGAGCTTCAGGGTTCGGTAGACGGTCGCGTACCCGATCCGAGGCTCTTCGACCCGAACGCGGTCTAGCAAGTCCTCGATCGAGAGGTGTTCGGTCGTGGCGAAGAACATTTCCGTCACCAGGCGCCGCTGCTCGGTCGATCGCAGGCCATGCTTGGACATGTAGTCGTTCAAGCGAGCACGGAGTTGCTCGACGTCGTGTTCGGCGGTGGCTCCCATTCGCGCTCTCTACCCGACACGTTCCTAAGGTAACATCTCGAACTTGTCCATCCCCATCATGAAGAGGGAACATCAATTCGAGCGTTTTGCGTGGGTGGTTCGTCTGTCGCCATTGGCGGTTGCGATCATTCTCGCCTCGCTTTGGGTCGCCGGCGCGCGGTCGGTGATTGCCGACCTGCGCTTGAGCGCGCCATTGGTCGCGCGACCGGGAACGAGCGTTGGGCTGCGCGCGTGGCAAGTCGAAGAGGATGAACGAGGGGACGTCCTCATCCTCGCGCCAGCAGTCTCCGTCGAGCTGCGCAACGCAGCCGGCCTAACGCTCGCGGCGGTAGATCTCGGCAAGTCCCTCGTGCAAGGCAGGGAGGGGAGCCTTCCGATCCCCGAGGGGCTCGATGAACTGCTTCGACTGGTCGCATTCGCCCAGATCGAGGGTCGCACCGTCTCCGTCGAGCGTAAGCTGTACGTGAGGGAATCGATAGATTCTCAGCTCCCCAAGGGCCGCGCCGTCAACGCGTTTCAAGTCTACGCGCTCGGTCCAATCCGCACGCCCGATTCGAGCCGCGGGGCGCAGGTGCTCGACCCCCGCGTAGAGGAGGGCGCCTGCGTCCCGGATCTTCGCTGTTGGCTCTCGGTGTGGGTGGGCGAGGGGGCGTCTGGCGTCAGGGCGCGCCCCCTGGCCGGTGTCCGAGCCGATTCGAGCATCGCTGCAACGGCGAATGGCTTCGCACGCATTCCACTAGTGGTCGTGGGTAACGAGGCGCGACTCGACGTCGAGGCGATCGCCGCTGACGGCGCAATGATCTGCGCCCGCGAGGTTCGGCTCCCCATCGTACCAGGCGGCATCGTGGCCCGGGCCTCCAGGCAGGGAGCGAGGATTCGCCTCGATTGGGAACAGCTGGGCGGACCGGAACCCGTGCTGATCGACGTCTTCCAGGGACGCCGCTGGACCTATGCGTCGTCCGTTGCTCCGGACGCTCCGTATCTGCCTGACCTCGGCCCCGGCGTCTGGCGTCTTCAAGCTCGTGCGGACCTCTTCTCGGACAATACGGCTGGCGTATCCTACGTCGTCGTGACCGCTCCGAACGGCCCAGGACGGGTCCACCAGGCAGCAGATGCCATCTTGGACGAAGCGGAACGCGAGGGTCTGGATCCCTTGGCCATGGCAGTCCTCGATGGAGCCGTCCCGGGCGCAGCCGACGAGGATCTCCTTCGCGCTCTCTTCGCCATCCCCAGCTTCGACGTCGTCACGGTCGGTCCCGGCTCCAGCTCCAGGATCTGGGACGACGAGACCTTCGAGCAAGCGCAAGACGTTCATCGCTGGCAGGCGGCGGCCGCAATCCTTCTCATCGGCCTCCTGGTGAGCATGGTCCTGCTGAGGGTCGAGCTCTTCGCGCAGGCACGCGGGCGGCGACTCCTGGAAGATCTCGGAGACGGATCCCCGTCCACCGGTTCGCCAGCCTCATCGGGCCGTGGTTTGTGGGCGTTCGTCCTGCTGGTGTTCGTGCTGGTGGCCGTGCTCGCGCTTTCTAAGCGTTGGTTTTGACTGGAGTTTGCGCGCCTCCTCGGGCCGACCTAGATTGCAGCCGTGTTCAACTCGGTTCTGAAAAAGGTTCTTGGTACCAAGCACCAACGCGAAGTGAAACGCATGCAGCCGATTGTTGCTGCGATCTCCGCTCTCGAAGACGACATTAAGAAGCTGTCCGACGCGCAGCTTCGTGGCAAAACCGCCGAGTTCCGGCAGCAGCTCGACAATGGCGCTCCGCTCGATGACTTGATGATCCCCGCGTATGCGGTGGCCCGTGAAGCGGGTAAGCGCGTCCTCGGGATGCGCCACTATGACGTGCAGCTCGTCGGCGGCATCGTCTTGCACCAGGGCAAAATCGCCGAGATGAAGACCGGCGAAGGCAAGACGCTCGTCGCTACGCTCCCCTGTTACTTGAACGGCCTCGAGGGCAAGGGCGTGCACGTCGTGACGGTCAACGACTACCTCGCGAGTCGCGACGCGGAGTGGATGGGCAAGCTCTACAGCTTCCTCGGCCTCAGCACGGGCGTCGTAGTCCCGGGCCAAAGCAATCAAGTCAAGAAGCGGGCGTACAACTGTGACATCACGTACGGACAGAACAACGAGTTCGGCTTCGACTACATGCGCGACAACATGAAGTTCAGCATCTACGATTACGTTCAGCGTGATTTGAACTACGCGATCGTCGATGAAGTCGATTCCATTCTGATCGACGAGGCGCGCACGCCGTTGATCATCAGCGGCCCTGGCGAAACCGCGAGCGACAAGTACCAGACGATCAACGACGTCATTCCGCGCCTACGCAAAGACGAGCACTACGATCTCGACGAGAAGAATCACAGCGTAACCCTCACCGAAGAGGGGATGGAGCGCGCGCAGGAGCTACTAGCCGGCCGCGGGCTGCTCGGCGGCGAAGGCGCCAACCTCTACGACCCCGCCAACCTCGAGACCCTTCACATCTTGCAACAGTGCCTGCGTGCCCATGCTCTCTATCACCGCGATCAACACTACATGGTCACCGAAGACGGCAAGGTGATGATCATCGACGAGTTCACCGGTCGAGTGCTGCCTGGTCGGCGCTGGTCGGATGGATTGCACCAGGCCGTCGAGGCCAAAGAGCGGGTGCTGATCCAAAGCGAGAACCTCACGCTGGCGACAATCTCGTTTCAGAATCTCTTCCGGCTGTACAAAAAGTTGTCCGGCATGACGGGCACGGCCGACACTGAGGCGACAGAGTTTCACAACATCTACAAGCTGGACGTCGTCGTCATTCCAACTAACAAGCCAATCGATCGTGACGACCAGGAAGACCTGATCTACAAGAGTGAGCGCGAGAAGTTTCGCGCGATCTGCGAGGAGATCGAGGCTTCACACAAGCGGGGCCAACCAGTGCTGGTCGGCACCACGAGCGTCGAGAAATCCGACGCGGTGGCGCATTTTCTCAATCGTAGAGGCGTCCCTCACAACGTGCTCAATGCCAAGCAGCACGAGCGAGAAGCCTACGTGGTGGCTCAGGCGGGTACGCCGGGCGCAGTGACCGTGGCGACCAACATGGCAGGCCGTGGCACCGACATCGTTCTGGGCGGCAACCCGGAGATGCTCGCTCGGATGGACGTGCTCGAGAACAGCCCGGAGGACTTGCTGTCCGACCCGGAGCGCCGTGATGCCGCGATCGCCAAAGCCACCGAGCACTTCATCAGCAAGTGCAAGCAGGACGCGGTGCGCGTCAAACAGGTCGGGGGCCTCCGCATCATCGGCACCGAACGTCACGAATCGCGTCGAATCGACAATCAGCTTCGGGGACGCTCGGGCCGCCAAGGCGACCCCGGCAGCTCCCGCTTCTTTCTCTCGCTCGAAGACGATCTAATGCGAATTTTCGCTGGCGAGCGCGTGCAGGCCATGATGGACCGGCTCGGCATGGAAGAAGACGTTCCGATCGAGCATCGCTGGGTGACCCGCGCGGTCGAGAACGCACAGAAGAAGGTCGAGGAGCGCAACTTCGACGTCCGAAAGCACCTGCTCGAGTACGACGACGTGATGAACCAGCAGCGCAAGAGCATGTATGCGCTGCGCAAGCAGGTCCTACGTGGCGAGTACCGAACCGTGCCGTCAGACGATGAGCGCAAGGCTGGCGTCGAGCCGGTACCCCTTGTTGACGAAATCGACACCGAGCTTCTGTCCCGGGTGGCCAAAGTGCTCGAGAACATGGTGAAGTTCCACTCGTATCCATTGCCCGATGCGGGCCTCACCCCCGACGAACTGCCCGCGCACCGCAAGAAGGCGCTCGAGTCCGAGCTCTCGTCATTGACTGACGTGCGAGTTCAGCTCCTCGAGAAGGACATCTACCTATGGTTTGGCTGTGCCGTGCCACTCGAAGCGTTCCGCAAAGATCCGCAAGGCGCCTACGAGCAACTTCAGCGGGCCGTTGGGATGTCGTTGAGCGAGCAAAAGGAGCGTCTGCTCGACCTGGTCGACGAAATCATCGTGACGATGACCGACCATGCCTGTCCACCGGGCAAACACTACGAGGACTGGGACCTCGACGGACTAGAGCGCGCCTTCAAAGAGCAATTCGCCATCGGAGCGACGGGTATCCAGGAAATCAGCGACCGGGATGAGCTGCTTCGCAAGCTCTACACGGATGCCGCCGCCGTGCTGGAGCGCAAAGAGCGCGAGTTCGGGACCGAGAACTTTCTCCGATTGTTCCGCGACTTGTACCTGCAGGAGATCGACAAACAGTGGATGGATCACCTGCAGGGGATGGACCACCTTCGCGACGGCATCGGGTTACGCGGCTACGGTCAACGTGATCCGAAGAAGGAATATCAGCGCGAGGGCTTCGACATGTACCTCGAGATGGTACAGAGCGTGAAGTCTTCCGTCACCCTCGGGATGTTCACCGTAGAGCGTGCAGGCGAAGAGGAACTGCAGCGGCTCGAGGAGCAACGGCGGCGGGCAACCGAGAGGCGCCAAGAGCAAATCCGCGCGAGCCACCAGGGCGACGAGCAAGGTGGTGGACGACAGCAGGCAGGTCTC
>JBAVOF010000660.1:0-8496 GCA_049691835.1 Polyangiales bacterium | reverse complement strand
CATCAACGACCAGGCCTGGCTCGAGAACGACTTCATCCCGACCGTGCAGGAGCGCGGTAAGGCGATCATCGAGGCACGAGGGCTCTCGAGCGCGGCTTCGGCGGCGAATGCAGCGATCGACCACGTGCGGGATTGGCACCTCGGCACCTCCGATGGCGATTGGGCCTCGATGGCCGTTGCCTCGGATGGGAGCTACGGAGTGCCGGAGGGTCTGATGTACGGCTTTCCCTGCACCTGCAATCACGGGCGCTGGTCGATCGTTCAGGGGCTGGAGATCAACGAGTTCAGCCGGGCGAAGATGGACGCCTCGGCCGCGGAGCTTCAAGAGGAGGCTGCCGCGGTCGCGCATCTGGTCTAGGCTCTCAGCGAACCGTACAGAGGCGGTGCCCCCATGCGAAAGCCCAGGCTGGTCGAAGAGCACGAAGCGGCAGGTAAACGCATCGTCGTGGATGGACGCCACATCTTCGTCCGTGAAGAGGGCGAGGGGGAGCCGGTCTTGTTGCTTCACGGCGTGCCGTCGAGCTCGTTTCTCTACCGGAAGATGCTCCCCGAGCTCGCAGGTCACGGACTGCGAGCGATTAGCTTCGACTTTCCTGGGGTGGGACTGAGCGACAAGCCCAAGGATATCGACTACGACTGGCATGCGCTGGCGACCTGGGTCGGCCGCGTCGTCGATACGCTGGCGCTTCCACCGGTGCACCTGGTGTTGCACGATATTTCCGGCCCCATCGGGGCGGAGTGGGCGATTCACAACCCGGTGAAGGTTCGCTCGATCACCGTCACTAATACCTTGATGGATGTGGCTCACTTCACTCCGCCCTTTCCGATGTGGACCTTCCGGGTCCCGGTCATGCGGCACGTTGCATTCTCGACGATGAACACCCGCATGATGCTTCCATTGTTCCGGAAGAGCGGCGTCAAGAATCCCGAGGCCGTCGATGAAGACGTGATCGACGCGTACATCTACTTGCTCAAGAACAACGGTGGCCACCATAGCTTCCTGGCGATCATGGACGGGTTCGACCTCAGCGAGCAGCACCGCGATTGGCTGCGCGATGGACTGCTCGCTATCGACAAGCCCATGCAGCTCGTCTGGGGCGAGCAGGAGATCGCGATCCCCAAAGCCCAGCTCGACTACATCAAGCAGGTGTTTCCACTTCGAGCCGAGCACATGGTCGATGCTCGCCACTTCCTCCAAGAGGAGCATCCGGCCGTCATCGCCGCGCATATCGCCGATTTCGCGAAGGACATTGCCCGGCAACCAAAACGCGCTACAAACGCGCCGGTCTGAATTCCCGTCACGTGCCGTTGGCGCCACGGGGCTTCGATCCCAACGAACAGTAGACAACAGGAGCCAGCATGGCTGTCGAACGCACGCTCAGCATCATCAAGCCCGACGCCGTCGAGCAGAACAACGTCGGGAACATCCTCGCCATGATCCAGGGGGCGGGTCTGCACATCCTCGGATTGCGAATGCTGCACCTCAGCAGGGCGCAGGCCGAAGGCTTCTACGAAGTTCACAAAGACCGTCCCTTTTTCGGTGAGCTCGTCGAGTTCATGACCCGCGGCCCGGTAGTGGTGAGCGCACTTCAGGCCGACGACGCGGTGCTGCGATACCGCACCCTGATGGGGTCGACCAATCCAGCCGAAGCCGCGAAAGGGACGATCCGCAAGGCCTACGGCACCGACATCGGAGAAAACGCGTGCCACGGCTCGGATAGCGTAGAGAACGGAAAAATCGAGGTGGCGTACTTCTTTCCCGAGTATATCCTCAAGTAGCCGATGAGCCTCTCGAGCCACAGCCAGTTGCGCCGACTCGTCGAGCAGGCATTCGAAGACCGCGCGAAGCTCGACGATGCCCAGCACCGCAACGCCGTGGAAGAAACCATCGAGCTTCTCGACAAGGGCAAGGTCCGCGTCGCGACACGTGGTGACGACGGCGAGTGGACGGTTCATGCCTGGACCAAACAGGCGATCCTTCTCTACTTCGGCATCCGCACCATGGAGCGCGTGGAAGTTGGCCCATACGAGTACCACGACAAGATTCCCCTCAAAAGGAATCTCGACCAGCAGGGCGTGCGCGTCGTGCCTCCCGGCACAATCCGTTACGGCGCGCACATGGAGCCCGGCAGCATTCTGATGCCCGGTTACGTCAACATCGGCGCGTACGTCGGTGCTGGCTCCATGATCGACACTTGGGCGACGGTCGGCTCCTGCGCGCAGGTCGGAAAGGGCGTCCATCTCTCCGGGGGCGTCGGTCTCGGCGGTGTCCTCGAGCCACCCGGGGCCAGGCCTGTCATCGTCGAAGATGGCGCGTTCCTCGGCTCCCGTTCGATCGTCGTCGAAGGCTCGCGCATCGGCGAGGAAGCGGTGCTTGGGGCCAACGTTGTGATCACGGCCAGCACCAGGATCATCGACGTGACTGGTTCCGAGCCGATCGAAACCAGGGGCTATGTCCCGCCTCGCTCGGTCGTGATCCCCGGCACCCGCCCCAAGAAGTTCCCCGCGGGCGAATATCAGATTCCCGTCGCCTTGATCATCGGACGGCGACAATCGAGCACGGACAAGAAGGTTAGCCTGAACGAAGCCCTTCGAGATTTCGGCGTTTCGGTTTAGCAGTGTTGCCGCGGGCGGAGCCATGCAGCGCCTCGGCGGCCCAGGGCTTCGAGCAGATTCGACCTTCATCGGCTTGTGGCCGTTGAACTTCGCGACGCTTCGTGGTTAGATGCCCGATGCGGATTATCGTCATAGTCTTTGCTCTTGGTCTGCTGATCAGCGGCGATGCCTTCACGAGCCAAGCGCTTGCCGAGCCCACGCATCAGTTGCGAATCGCGACCTTGGCGCCCCGAGACTCTCCGCTTGGCGAGGAGTATCAGAAGCTCAAGATCGGAATGCGGGAGCGGACCAACGGGCAAGTCGCCATGAAGATGTACTACGGTGGCATCGCAGGAGACGAGATCACGGTCGTCCGAAAGATGCGTGTCGGCCAGCTCGATGGGGCCTTGATTACATCGACGGGTTTGTCAGCGCTCGTTCGGCAAGTGCTCGTCATGGAGGCCCCCGGATTGATTCGAAGCTACGAGGAGCTCGATGCGGTGCGCGAAGACCTCGCGCCGCAACTCGAAGCTCTCTTCGACGAGGCTGGCTACAAGCTCGTTGCCTGGGGCGACGCGGGCAAAACTCGAATCTTTTCTACCCAGAAGATCGTTTCCCCTGCTGATTTGCAAAAGGTGCGCCCCTGGGTCTGGCGCGACTCCGCGACCATGCGGGCCTTCATGAAGGCAGCGGGCGCCAACGGCGTGTTGCTCAACCTGCCCGAAGTGTACTCCGCATTGCAGACCGGGCTCATCGATACCGTGATTGCTTCCTCGGTCGGCGTCTTGGCATTTCAGTGGCACACGAAGCTCAAGACCATGGCCAAGCAGGCCGGTGGGATCGTCACCGGAGCCTTCGTGATCAAGAAGGACCACTTGGAGTCGCTTCCCAAAGAAGCGCGGGACTACATCGACGAGGTTTCTCGCGAAACCGAAGAGATCTTTCGCAGAGAAGGGCGCAAAATCGACGACGCCGCCGCAGAGACGCTTGCGAAGCGGCTGAAGGTGGTCAACCTGTTTCGAGCGCAACGCCAGTGGGAGATCGTTCAATTCGAAGCGCGTGAGTCGCTCGTAGGGCGGATGTATTCCCGCGCGCTCCTCAACCGAGTTCAAGAGATACTCAAGAAGTAGGCCCGCTCATACGAAGTCGACGCAGTGGCTCGTTCGTTGGAGTGCGCGTCTCAGCTAGTATCCGCCGCCGCGCTGAAAGCGTTTCCAGGCCGAACACGGATCGCCGTAGCGCTCATCGATGTATTGCAACCCCCAGGCGATTTGTGGCCAGGGATTCGTTCGGTAGTCGACCCCGTAGGCCTTCCCCCACCCGGACATCTTGTTGCAGGGATAGGACTGCGGAATGCCGCAGGCGCCGGTGCGCTTGTTCCGCGCGCGATGGTTCCAATGGCTTTCGGCCTGCCACAACTTGTCCAGGCATTGGAACTGGCGCGCATCGTCCCATTGAGCGTACTCGCTCCGAATCAGCCGACGCGCGATAGCCTTGTTCTGCGCGGCCGTATTGCTAGTCGCCTTGGAAGCTGGCTTGGTGTCCGGTTGGGTGCTCGCACACCCGCCCCAGGCGAGCAGCGATGCGAGACATAGGAACGCACTGATTTGGAACGATCTCATGGTCTCTCGCGCAGGCGATCCCCTACTGCACCACCACGTAGCATGGGAATACCGCCTCGAGGTCTGCGTCTCCGGCTCGCCAGTCGGCGCACGCCGAGCCCGTCACCTCGATGGTGCGGCCGTCGACCGGTCGCCAGCCGCGCTCCTGGTCGTTGCAATCGAGGGCTTCCCCGTTGAGCCGGACTTGTCCATCGCAGGCCTTCAAAGTATCGATGGTCCCGTCGGTGAGCTTGACCGTGCACGGGATATTCTGGACGACGATCTGCTCGAGCGCAGCTTGAAGCTCCGACACACTGTCGGCAGTCCAAAGAGTCGCGCCGGATGCGGCGCCCCGGCCGGCGTTCGCTAGATCCTGAAGGTGCTCGTCGTCAAAGTTCACCCCCAGCACGAAAGTCTCGATACCCAGACCGAACGCGCGTTGCACCGCGTTGACGCTGTTGTCTCGATCGACGTTCTCGCCATCTTCGTCGCATCCGTTGGGCAGTCCGTCGGTCGCGAGCAAGTACACTGTTGGACCCTCAGGCGGGGGCGTCGCGATGAGTGACTCGGTCACCGTTTCGATGGCCTCGGCGGTTGGCGTGTAGCCTCCCGGATCGTTGGCTGCGAATCGCGCGGCGATCGAGCTCGCGTTGTCGAGGCTCTGCACGATCGCGACGCCGTCCGTGCTCGCGCAGATCTCGCCGTCGGACAGCGAGGGTGAGTCTTCGCCAGGCTTCCAGTACAAAGCCAACCCGAAGCGCGCGATGGAGTCCAATCGGCGGACCAGGCCGTTCGTTCCGACCAACGCATCTTCGACCGAATCCCATCGAGCCTCGTCGAAATCTGGGTTTGGCGTGCCGAAATTGGGACAGCCATTGCCGTTGTAAGGGCAGTCACCCTCGAAGTCGCGCAGCATGCTTCCGCTCCGGTCGACGATGAGCATGATGTTGGGGATGACGCGAGCGGTCGCAACCTCGAGCTGACCGCAGACCGAGCCGTCCGGGGTCATCATGCCCCCATCGCCGAACGTTGGAACGCATCGTCCGTTCGGGGTGCACTCGGCGCCGACGCCGCAGTGTCCACCGGCGGATGTGCACACAGCGATGCAAACGCCGTTCGTGCAAAAAGTTCCCACCCCACAGCCCGAGTCCCCGCGACAGGTATCGCCGCAGCTCGTCGGTGCGCCTTCCTCCCCGCAGATGCTGGGAAGATCCTGCGAGCGCGCCGTACCCGCCTCTGGCACATCCGACTCGCAGCCGAGCGCGAACACGGCGACACACGCCGACGCAATGAGCGTTCGATTCATCTCACAGCCCCCTAGGACAGGGTAACAGTCGCTCCGCTGCCGACAACTCAGGGGTTAATTCCGCCCGTCCGTCGGCACGACGACGTGTCCCAATTGCTCGCTTCCGCCGGCGCCCGCCTGGCGCGATTGCGCTGCGCCCTAAACTCTGCCACCGCTAAGGGTCGTGAAGCTCTCGGCCGAGTCTCTGATTGCGCCATCGCATCCCGTCGCACGTTTGCCCGCGGAATGGGAGGAGCAGGTGCGCGTCTGGGGCGAGCCCGCGTATCGCGGTAAGCAGATCTTCGATTGGATCCACCGTCAGGGTGTTCTGGACCCGAACGAGATGAGCAATCTTCCCAGGGCCTTGCGACAACGTCTGAGCGAAGAAGGGCTGGGCTGGCCGATCCGCGTGGTGTCCTCGCACGAATCGGCGGACCAGACGAAGAAGCTTCTGGTCGGAATGCCCGATGGCGAAAAGGTCGAGACGGTGCTCATCCCACAGCTCGATGACAGGCGGGTCGTCACGCAGTGCATTTCGAGCCAGGTCGGTTGTGCGATGGGGTGCGTGTTCTGCGCCTCTGGTGTGGCCGGGTTGAAGCGCCAAATGACGGACGCGGAGATCGTCGCGCAGGTGCTCCTCGGCCGTCGTGAGATTCGCCCCGATCAACGCATCCGCAACGTGGTGTTCATGGGGATGGGCGAGCCGCTCCACAACTACGATGCAGTCGCACGCGCGCTCGTCCTGCTCACACACCCGGACGGCCTCGACCTCTCCAAGCGACGCGTGACGGTGTCGACCAGCGGACTCGTCACGCAGATCGATCGGCTCGGCAGAGAGTTCGGCGGTCAGATACAGTTGGCGGTCTCTCTTCACGCGGTGCGCGATGACGAGAGAAGCAAAATCATGCCGGTGAACCGCAAGCACGGACTCGGCGAGCTGACCGCCGCGTTGCGCCGCTACCCGCTCTCCAAGCGTCAGCGAATCACGATCGAGTACACGCTCATCGAAGGGGTGAACGACTCGATGAGCGACGCCAATGCCATGGTTGACCTTCTCCGTGGCATTCCCGTGAAGGTGAACCTCATCCCCATGAATCCGATCGCCGCGTCTGACCTGCGCGCGCCGGATCTGGAACATGTCATGCGCTTTCAGGAGCAGCTCGCCCGCCGAGGACTATCGGTTTTCGTGCGCAAAACGCGGGGGGATGACGTCGCTGCCGCGTGCGGACAGCTCGCATTTCACGGGGAGTCGCGTCGAAAGCAACGAGCCGTGGAGCCTAGCTAGCGTAAGAGGCTGCCGCGCGCCTTTAGGGCCTTGACGATGTCCGGGCGCTCTTTGTCCATGTCTTCCGGCGTCTTGATCGGCTGGAAGCGCGCATCTGGCCCATGGCGCTCCACGCGCAGGAATGAGGGGTCGAGGAAAGCGGTCAGCTCGCCGACGAGACGTTCGAACTGGACGGCAGGCTTGCCGTCCACGGTCTTGTTCACGGCGAACCAGGTCAGTGGGAAGTCGGCGTCGATCGACTCGGCATCGAGTACGAATGTGTTGGTGTTGAAGACCGGGATCCGTTCCTGATCGAAGTCCCTGGGAAAGCGGAAGGCCTCTACGATTTGGGCCTTGCCGTCGACTCGCGCAGGAGCGCCACCCTTGTCGCCGGGCTCCTTAGGGGCCATCTCTGCGGTCAGAGCGGCGCCAGAGGCTAGGTGTGCGCCGATTACGGCTGGGTCGAGCGTTGCCGTCAGGTTGTCGACGTTTGACATCATCAGCACGCGACCGCCACGATCGCGGAAGTCTTTTGTGATCCCCGCGCGCCGAAGCGCAAATGTGAGGTCCCCATGGCCAGGGGCGTATGCCGATAGGGCGCCAGAGTCGTCTCGGAAGAGCTTTCCCTCCGGTGTGACGCGAAGCGAGATGAACTGCGGGAAGGTCTTGACCGGACAACGCTCGGTGCTGAGCGCTTCGGCCATCTGCCGAATCGCGTCGTCGGTTGCGAAGCTCGTCATCAGGTAGACCGGGATTCGGGCGTTCGCGCGCTCAGCCACCGCGGTGATGTCCTGGAGCTTCAGCTGCAGGAACGACTTGCCGTCGAGAACCTCGACCGCCGCCTTGACCACGCCGCCAAATCGGGTGGCCATGCCGCCCGCCAAGATGACGGCAGCGACCTCTCCCCGCCGCATCGCCTCTTCGCCGCGCTGCGCCAGCGCCGCGCGCACTTCGCCCCCCAGGGGAGGGAGGGCCTGGAGATCGCCTTCGTTGGGTGGCTCCACCTTGCCGGTGATTCGGTTCTGCGATTCGCCCAGCTCGCCGAGGACCAAGCGTTCTTTCAACGATTCGAAGGGAATGTCTTCAAAGCCATAGCGTTGAAGAAGCTCGGCTGTTTCGGCGTCTATCTCTGATGAGGCCATTAGAATCGACGAAACCCAAGCACTTTCTCTGCCCTGTGTCGAGCGGGCCGGCCCTGTTCGAGGCTGGAGGGATGACGAAGGACCGATGTGGGCGTAGAGATCGAGTACCGGCCATGAATCTGCTTATTCGGCTCACGATGATCCTCGCGCTAGGCGCGGTGACGGTTCGCGCCAATGCGGCAGGAGCCGACTACGTGGGGCCGGACGGATACGGCACGACCAACGCCTACGAGCTGGACGTCTCCAATGACGGATATGTGCGAGAAGCCGAAGAGGGCACGGTTGCCGATCCACGCAACTACGTGGTCATCGAAGCGGAAGACGGTGAGACCGAGGAGATCGATGGGCAGACGGTCATCGTCGTTCAGGAGCCCGAGCCGATCGCAGCCACCGAGGAGGCGCCGCCGGCTCCGCGTACAGTCGTCGTCGAGCAGCCCGGCGTGCTTTGTGCCGGTGGGATTTGGGTCGACGGATACTGGTCCTACGGCAACGGCGAATACGTTTGGGTAGATGGGCACTGCGTCGTGGAACGCGTGAGCTATGTGTTCGTGCATCCGCGCTGGGACTTCTACGCCAATCTCTGGTGGTTCGTCCCCGGGTACTACCGAC
>JBAVOF010000659.1:0-2508 GCA_049691835.1 Polyangiales bacterium | reverse complement strand
GGTGTGGTCTTCGACAAGCTCGGCTTGGCTGAGGTCGCCAAGAACTACTACTGCGACGGAGAGTGCTACCATTGCTGTTGGGTTCCAGGAGGCGGGATCGGCGGGGGCGACGGCGCATGCCACACGTCGTTCGACACATCCGAAGGGCCGGTCGTCAACTGCAACCCCGGCGTCTACGGGCCGGGGACCGTGGGGGTTGGTCCAGCCTTGGTGATCGGCGACTCGCTCGGTCTCGGGATCTGTGTCGGCGGCGTGCAGCAAGTCTGCAACCACATCGCGCAATGCAACGGAGCCGGTTCCTCGGCAGGCCCCGGAGGGACGGGTCCTGCGGCGACTTCCGCCGCGAAGTCGCTCGTGCCCAAAGGAGACCCCGCGTCCACAGGCGAGCCCCCGAACGAAAACATGTCGAGCCTCCAAGCTCTGTATCTCCACATTCAATCGCTCGAAAGCGCGATGCGACGGAGCTTCTTCGCGAACGAAAGAGCGACTCCCGCGAGAACGCGCCGCAAGGCCTACGTCGACTTCATCACCGCACGCGGCACGGTCAATTGGACCCGAATCCTGCGCGAGATCGAACCTTACAATCGAGAGTACGATGTCTTTGCGGTGACCGACTCCTCAGGAGTCGTGCTCCCTGCCGCGAGCTACCACCAGGGCATCTTGTATCACGCGAACCTGGCTTTCGTGGGCGCCGTGCCGCATCTGGTCGACCGGATTGGATACGTCGAGTCTCGCTATTGGACCGATGAAGAGAAGAACGACTACCTCGATGGAATCGATCCGGAGGCGGAGCTTCGAAAGACGATGAGCCCGATGGCGTTCGAGGCGCTCAAGAGTGTGCCGATCCAAGATTGGCGGCTGTTGGCGCAAGTCGCTCCCAACGAGCCGGAGATTCCCTACCGCACCTACGACGGCTTTCGGTTGGGCCGGGCCCCAATCGTCACCGCCGCGCAAGACTGCGTGGGAGAATCAGAAGTGACGCTGGCTGTGGCACTGGAGGATCCGGAAGAAAGCAATCAGGAAGACAGCGCGTATCCCGTGATCATCGACTGGGGAGACGGTACGGTCAGCCGTCACACGTTCGACAGCTCGCTTGCAACCAACGCCTACTCCCATTCCTATGCCGACGCGGGGACGTTTGTGGCGTATGTCACGGCAGCCAATTCGACGGGTCTTCGTGGGGTGGCCGGGGTCGTCGTCGAGGCCGAGGGGGGCTCCCCAGATTCATCGCGACCCTCGATCGCCACGGTCGCGCTCGATGACGTGCGGGTGTACAGCCCAGCAGTGAGCCTGGGAGGTGACCTCAGCTTCGAGGTTCGGGCCGCGCAAACGAATGGGCAAGGTGAAGGGATCGGTTGGAGCGACCTTTTGACGTTGGCGAACGCGGGACCGAATCTTTTCGGTGACATCGTGGGTTACAACGAATCCTTGGTGCCCTTCGACACGGTCGTGCTTCGTCCGTTCCACATGGGCGGGTCCTATCTCGACTCGGTCTATCTTCAAGTACCTTCCATGACGCTCGGGTTCTACGACCCAAGAGCGGGTGCGATTGTGAGCCAAACCATCCCGCTCACCGAAGAGATGCTTCGGGTCTACTATGAGGGTGCAACCGCTCCGGTTCCCGTGGGAGAGCTCGAGCGGGACGTCAACGGCGAGCTCATCGTCCCCGTCTTGCGTACCAACGACAATCTTGCGGCGGATTTCTGCGGCGGGGACCCGTGTGAGCGAGTGGACCGGATCGAGATTGACCTGACGCCGGAGATCATGGGCACCCGACCCGCCGTCCCACCGGGGTTGTTTGAAGATCTTCGCCCGGGTGATGCAGCTCGCTGGGTCGAAGACGTCCCCAACGTGTTCCTCGCATCGCCTGAGCCGAGCACGAATGACGTTTCCGGTGCTTGCGCAACCACCGTGAGTCCCAACCACGTGGTCGCAGATGAGCCGGTGAGCTCACTCGTGCGGGCCTTGACCGTCGTGCCCAACGCACCCGTCGTCTCCGTAGGATCTCCCGTTCAGCTTCAGGCTACCGCGACGCTCTTGGACGGAAGCACGCTCGACGTCACCCAACACGCCACGTGGACGGTCGATGACGAAACCGTGCTCACCGTCTCGAACCGCGCCGACAAAGGCCTGCTGTCGCCCAGCACGATTCCGGGGACCACTGCGGTCGTCGCGGCATTGGGCGGAGCGACCGCGCAGGCGATGGCGACCCATGATGCACCGGCCCGCGGCTACCGGTCGTACCGCTTTCACTTCGACGCCGTACACGGTGGCGCCGGAAAGGCATCGATCTCGGGAGTCGAGCTTTTCGTCGACGGGCGCCTCCTCGAGAGCCTGATGGAGAGCGAAGACAGCGGCACGATCGGACCTTTCCCCGCAGTCGTGAGCAGCTCGGAGGGCAACGATCCGACCTATGCCTTCGACGTTTCCAGGGCTACGGTCTGGTCGAGCGCCGACGGGACGTTCGCCCTCGACGAGCCCTATGCTGTCGGCGACTCGCCCGTCTAT
>JBAVOF010000658.1:0-9415 GCA_049691835.1 Polyangiales bacterium | reverse complement strand
CGAGCGAGCGGGCGCGACGCGCTTCCTGATTGCGGCGCCAAGCAAGCCCTACGGCGCGTGGTGGCTCTGCGAAGCCGACGGCGCAGTGCTGGTCCGTTCTCCGGGTGCGCCATCGTCGGTTCCCGATGAAGATCAGCATCTGGCTCCGAAGAGCCTGGACCAGCTTCGCGCTGTCGGCGCCTCCGTCCTCGATGTCCATCGCTCGGCGCGCAAAGGCCAGTTGGAGCGCCTGCTGCGAAGGCAGATCAAGCGCCTCTCGAAGAAACGCGATGCGATCCAGGCTGACCTCGCACGGGCTGCGAGGGCGCAGTCGCTGCGCGAAAGAGCGAACCTGATCCTCGCGCATTTGGCGGAGATTCCAGCCGATGCACTCCATTTCGACACGATGAGCTGGGACGATGAGCCCCAACCGGTCCGAATCGACCTGGAGCCTCGCATGAGCCCCGCGGAGCTCGCACAAGAGTTGTTCAAGAAGGCCAAGCATCTGGAACGAGGGTTGGACATCGCGCCGGCCCGCCTTGAAGCGGTGGAAGCGGAGCTCGCCGAGCTGACCCGGGTTGGAGACACGCTCGGCAATGACTCGCCGAGCGAGCTTGCATCGCGCCTCGAATCACTGGGCGTTTCGAGCACGGCTCCCAGAGAGGAAGCGCGCAAGCGGCGACAGGTGGGAGTTCGCGTACCCTACCGCGAGTTCATCACGGCCGATGGATCGGCCGCTCTGGTCGGCCGGAGCGCAGCCGATAACGACCGTCTCACGCTGAGGGTTGCCCGGCCTCAGGATCTTTGGCTTCACGCCCGTGGGGTCACCGGCGCACATGTCGTCGTCCCGCTGGCCAAAGGAAAGTCGTGCTCGCCGGAAACCCTCGTCGACGCCGCCACGCTCGCCGCACACTTCAGTGACCTCCGAGGTGAATCGATAGTCGACGTGCTCTACACGCCGCGTCGCTTCGTGCACAAGAGAAAGGGCAGCCCCGTCGGTTCGGTCACGCTCGGGAGCGAGAAGGTGATCGCAGTCCGCATAGAGGCGTCGCGCCTCGCACGTCTACTCCAAAACGAGAGGAAAACGCCCTTAAATTGCTAGAGCCCCGGCCATTTGGCTGGGGCGCTAGCAGACGAAGACCCCCGTCAAACGAGGGATCGTCACGACAGACTGCGCGAAGGCCCCGAAAAACCGGGGCCTTAGGCCAGGGGCCACCAATGGTGGCCCCCCGGTCGACCCGAAGGTCTACCGCCTAGAAGCTTACTTCTTCTTACGGGCCGAGCGCTTCTTGGCTGCACGCTTCTTTGGTGCGGCCTTCTTGGCTGCGCGCTTTTTGCTCGCGCGCTTCTTAGTCGCACGCTTCTTTGTTGCGCGCTTCTTCGGTGCAGCCTTCTTGGTTGTGCGCTTCTTTGCAGCGCGCCTCTTTGCTGGTCGCTTCTTTGCGGCCTTCTTTGTTCTTTTCTTTGCAGTCGCCATTTCGACCTCCTCCAAGGTGGGTCAATATTGCAGGTGCACGTACCGTATTGTCACGTCACTCCACGTGTCAAGCGGAAGCGCACATGAATTATACATAACTTTACTCTATTTGAGCCAAATGTTTTGCAACGTCGGCTTCCAACGCTTTGGAATCATTGATAAACGAATCTGTGTCAGACCACGTTGGAAAGCTGAAGAAAGTTCATACGAGCATGGTCTCACGCGCGATCTGGGCCTGAGACGGCAGATCGCATCGGCTCTCGCTGAGCCCGAGATCGCGTTGACCGTCATCTGCTCTGGGACTATCTTTCGCCCGGCTGGGACGCTACCCGGCTGCACCGAAAGGGCGGGGACGCGCGAAGTGCGACGCTGAGGCTGGAAATCAACACTACGCAGCACCCGTTCAACCTATGTGCCTGCCAATCAGGCACAAGGGAACATTTTTGGCGAGATAAAGGAGTCCCGATGCAACCGGGGACATACGAATTCAAGGTTGGCGATAAAGCCATCTATCCTAAACAAGGCGTGACCGAGGTCGTTTCGATAGAGAAACGCAAGATCGGCACTGCGACCATGGAATTCTACGTGCTGCGGCCGTTGGATGCGAAGAACAACGACCGCATCCGTGTTGCGGTCGCACAGGCCAAGAAGGTGGGCCTCCGCCCCCCGATCTCCGAAATCGACATCAAAGAGATCTTCGCGCTGCTCGGGGAGCAGCCTGTCGTCTTTGACAATCAAACCTGGAACCGCCGCTACCGGGGTTTCATGGACAAGATCAAGACCGGCTCGGTGTTCGATGTGGCCGAGGTGATGCGAGACCTCTATCGACTGCAGGTCGACAAGTCACTGTCCTTCGGCGAGAAGAAAATGTTGGAAACGGCTCGCAATCTGGTCGTGAAGGAGATCGCCGTAGCGAGATCCAAGAGCGAAGAGAGCACGCAGGCCGAAATCGAGCAGATCTTCGAGAAGAACTAACTCTTTCGAAGAGCCCCACGGTGGTCCTGCGCGCTCGTCATTCGATGCAGCGGCGCGACCTCCGTTTCGTGTGCAATCGACCTGAAGCCAATCCGCTCGGTCGATTGCGTCTGATCCCCGAGAACGCTGATAACGGAAACACGAATGGCGAACAACACACTTCTGATCAACGTCGACATCGGAGAGACGCGCGTTGGTCTCATAGCCGACGGCGTGCTTCGCGAGCTGTATGTAGAGCGGCGGCATCACCGGTCCCCCGTTGGCAATATCTACCTGGGCCGGGTCACGCGCGTTCTGCCCGGAATGCAAGCCGCATTCATCGACATAGGGCTCGACCGTGCTGCCTTCCTTCACGTCGAGGACCTCCTAGCCGATCCCGTCAGTGAGGAAGAGGCAGCGGGTAGCGAGAAGAACGACGCCTCCAAGGGTCGAATGAACCGTGCCTCGAGAAAGACCCCGATCGGGGATCTTCTCAAAGAGGGGCAACAACTGATGGTGCAGGTCTCCAAGGGGCCGATTGGCACCAAGGGCGCGCGCGTCACCAGCCATGTTGCACTCCCTGGGCGCTACGTCGTGTTCATGCCCACAGTCGATCACGTCGGCGTCTCGAAACGCATCGGCAACGACCGTGAGCGACGGCGGCTCAAGGAGGTGATCGACTCGGTGAAGCCCCCGCAGGGCGGAGTGGTCGTCCGAACACTGGCCCAGGGCCTCACCAAGAAGAAGCTCAAGGCCGACATTGGCTACCTCGTGCAGCTTTGGGAGCAAACCCAAGCCAATCGCGCGGCGGTCAAGAAGCTACCTGCGCTGGTGCATGAGGAGCCGGACCTCGTGGTCCAATCCGCCCGGGACCTCTTCACAGAAGACGTCAGCGAGATCGTCGTCGACGACCGCGATGAGTACAGCCGCCTCAAGGAGTTCTTGACTCTCTTCCTTCCGGAACGCGCCAACGACGTGCGCCTATACGACGGCGATGAGCCTCTGTTCGACGAGTATGGCATCGAGGAGGAGATCACCCGTGCGCTCTCCCGCAAGGTACCCCTGCCCTCGGGCGGGCATCTCGTCATCGACCAAACGGAAGCCTTGACGGCGATCGACGTCAACACCGGGCGCTTCACCGGCAAGGGACGCGACGTCGAGCAGACGATTTTGCAAACCAACCTCGAAGCAGTGCGAGAGATCGCATACCAGCTCTTGTTCCGAAACATTGGTGGCCTCATCGTGCTCGACTTCATCGACATGGAGCGGCACGCCCATCGCGAGAAGGTTTTCAAAGCGTTTCTAGATGCCCTCAAGAACGACAAATCCAGAACCACCGCGATTCGAATCAGTGAGCTGGGCCTGGTCGAAATGACGCGAAAGCGAACCAGGCAATCCCTCGGGAGAACCCTGTACGAGCCCTGCTTCTTTTGTGACGGTACCGGACTGCTTCAGTCGAAAGAGACGGTCTGCCACGAAATTTTCCGGCAAATGCGGCGAGAGAGGGATTCACTGCCCGGGTACAAAATCGTCATCAGCGCGCATCCGGCCGTCTGCGACATGCTCGATCGAGAAGAGAAGGCTTCGGTCGCCGAGGCGGCGCGGCGATTCCAAAGGCGTATCGAATTGAAACCGCGAAACGACTATCATTTGGAGCAGTTCGACCTGACTGGAGACTAGCGCTTCGATGAGCAACGACGACGGTCAACGCAACCAGAAACGGATCACGATCAACAAGGAGTTCGAATCCTTCGACGCTTTCGTGCACGAGTACGTGACAAACGTATCCCGCTCGGGTGTGTTCATCCGTTCGAAGGAGCCGCTGCCGGTCGGGACAGAAGTCGACCTGACGTTCACCGTCATCATGGACGACATCCAGACGATCGAAGGCGCCGGCCAAGTGGTGCGCGTCCAGGATGACCCACCCGGCATGGGAGTGGCGTTCACGAAACTGACGAAGTATTCGGAAGACCTGCTGGTCCGGTTGCTGACCCTGCACGGCGCCGTGGGCCCATGACGCGTCTGAGCGATGGGAAGTTCGGGCCCTCTGCCAAGAAGCTCGCGGACCTGAGCGACCAAGAGCTCCTCGACGAGCGGACTCGGCGCCGGGGGGAACATCCCTCGGATGAAACGAGGCCAACATGGAAGCGCGTCACACAATATCTGGCAAACCTGGAGCTCAGCCCGGGTGCGACGTGGCCTGAGGTCGAGCGGGCCTATCAGCGCCTGCGCGATCGATACGACCCGGAAAAGCACGAGGCGGATCCAGATCGCCACCGGATCGCCACCGAGCTCAACGATTCGCTGACGAAAGCGTATCGGGCCCTGCGCCGGTACTTCCAAACGCCCTAGCGCGGCGGCGAAGAAGCGCTAGCCCGGAGGCTATGCGCTCGCCAGATAGCCCTTGTCCAGCAGGGCCACCACGACCTCAGCGACATCGGGATCGGGCTTGCCGCTGTGGTTCATCATCTCGACGAGCGTCTCGTGGTTCAGGCACAGCTGAATCACGTCCAACTCATCGGGAGAAGCATCACGGAGCGGCTTTACCAGCGGCGAGGCCACGAAGATTTTCGCTTTGAGGGGTGGGAGCGCGTCTCCCAGACGACGGATCTCATCGAGTTGGCGCATGCCCTCCATGAGCAACCCCTCGACGCTGCCCTGAATCTCAGTTGGAAAGGTGCGCTCCACCTTGGGGAGCAGGTCGAAGGTGCCCTTGTCCCAAACGAGCACGCGGTAGAATGCCTTTTCGGGCGGCACCGACTCGTCACCGTTCACGACAGCGAACTGCACCTTGCCATTGTCGAGGTAGATCGACCCGACATCGGTGCCGGTCGTGATCTGCAAGACACCGGTCTTCTTGGAAGCGGAGAAGAGCTGCAAGAGGTCGGGCAACGCCACCTCGGCGATCGAACCGGTCATGGTGCTGGCGGCCGACGGGCGAGCGCTGGCGGCCGCTGCGTCCATCTGGGCCTTGGCCTCTTGGACCGACGCGGACCCGTCAGAGGCGACCACTTTGATGATGCTGGTGCCTATCAGTATCCGATCACCCTCGGATAACCTGGTTCGCGTGATCTTCTCGCCATTGACGAAGCTCCCGTTGGTCGAACCGAGGTCTTCCAAGAAGATGTCCCCGTTCTTGACGGAGATCTTCGCATGTCGGCGCGAAACCATGTCCTCGACGAGGACCATGTCGAGCTCGCTGGAGCGCCCGATGACGATCTCACCATCGTCCGGAAGAGGGAACTCTCCCCCCTGGTATTTTCCAGAGATGAAACGCAGCGCCAACGGCAACGTTAGACCTTCGATGACCAACTCCCCTCGCTCCGAACCCATTGTAGCGAAACCCCACGCTCGAATCAGCGTTAAGGCTAGGAGCTGGCGATGCAAGCGGTCAAGCCCTCGACCCGAACGGAGGGGTGAACAGACGGCCACCAGTCCCTGTAGGGCCCCGATTAAGGGCCTTCCAGGTGGCTCGGGCGCCATCGGTCTCGGTGGACCAGGGTTTGTCGTGCCCCGTGGCGATGCGCGGGCGCCTAGACCTCGAGGATGTCGGCTTCTTTCTTGCTGACGATTTGGTCGACCTTGTTGGCTCCGACTTTGACCGCCTCTTCGAGCTCTTTTCGAGCCCGGTCCGCATCGTCTTCGCCGACCTCGCCCTCTTTCTGAAGGCTGTCGATCATGTCTTTGGCATCGTGCCGCGCCTTGCGAATCGCCACCTTGCACTCCTCGCCAGCCTTGCGAGCGACCTTAACCAGATCCCGTCGACGCTCCTCGGTGAGTGGTGGCATGGGGAGGCGGATGATCTCCCCGTCATTGGACGGGTTCAGGCCGAGCTGCGCCTCCATGATCGCCTTCTCGATCGCCTGCATCTGACTGCGATCGAATGGCTTGAGCACAATCATGCGTGCCTCGGGCACGGAAATCGACGCGAGCTGTTTCAGCGGCGTAGGGGAGCCATAGTAGTCGATTCGGATGCCGTCGAGGATGCCCGGGTTTGCCCGGCCGGCTCGAATCATGGCTAGGTCTCGCTTCAGGGCTTCGTGCGCCTTGTCAATCGCCGTGCCCAACTCTTCCAGTGTTTCAACAAGCATCGGTTTCCTCGCGTCGATTGGAGCTCATCCCTCCGCGGTCACCAAGCTACCGACGTCCTCGCCCATCACAACCCGTTTGATGTTGCCGGGCTCGGTGAGCTTGAAAACTCGGATGGGCAGATCGTTATCCCGACACAAAGCCACGGCGGTAGCGTCCATCACCCCCACCCGTTCCATCAGGAACCGGTCGTAGCTGATTCGACGGACCATCGTGGCGTCGTCGTGATGGCTCGGGTCCTTGTCGTAGATGCCCTTGACCTTAGTCGCTTTGCAGAGCGCGTCGGCGCGAATCTCCATTGCACGGAGCGCCGCGGCGGTATCGGTCGAGAAATACGGATTGCCGGTGCCGGCAACGAAGATCACGACCCGCCCTTTTTCCAAGTGGCGCACCGCGCGCCGTCGAATGTAGGGCTCGCACACGGCCTTAATCTCGAGCGCGCTCATGACGCGAGTATCGACCCCGGCCTTCTCGAGGCCATCCTGAAGAGCGATTCCGTTCACCACGGTAGCCAGCATGCCCATGTGATCGGCGGCAGTCCGGTCCATGCCAGTGGCACTCCCCTTGAGGCCGCGAAAGATATTACCGCCGCCGATGACGATGCCGATCTGACAGCCACTGGCTTGAACTTCGGCCAGCTCCTCGCTGATCGCTTTCACGGTCGCAGGCTCGATACTCTGGCCACCGGGTCCACCGGAGAGCACCTCGCCCGAGAGCTTGAGCAGTACCCGCGTGAGCTTGGCCCCGATAGTCATGACTCAAGAGCCTTTTAGCGCCTCGGTCACCTCTGCCGCCAGATCCGATTTCTTTTTTTCGATCCCTTCACCCAGCTCGTAGCGGGTGAAACGGCGGACATTGATCTTTTCGCCGAGCTTGGCGCTCAGTTCCTCCATGAGCTGCCGGATGGTCTTTTCCTCGTTCATGATGGATGTCTGGTCGAGAAGGCAGGCCTCCTTCTTCCACTTCGCGAGCTTTCCTTCGACGATCTTTTCGAGGGCCGCGGCGGGCTTTTCCTTGCCGGTCGCCTTAGCTTCCTCGTCGAGCTGACCGCAGAAGATCGCGGAGCGGGCGAGCAACTCGTTGTCGGGGATGTTCTCCTCGCTCACGAAGAGGGGGGCTTCGGCGGCCACCTGCATGGCCGTATCTTCGACGAACTTTCGGAAATCGTCTCCTCGGGCCACGAAATCGGTCTGACAGTTGACCTCGATGAGAACGCCCACTCGGCCGGCGCCATGGATGTAGGCGTGAACGAGGCCGTCGCCAGCGATAGCGCCTGCCTTCTTGGCAACTTTACTGAGACCCTTCTTCTGGATGACCTCGATAGCCTTTTCTTCGTCGCCGTCCGTCTCACGGAGGGCATCACGGCACGCCATCATGCCCGCGCCGGTGCGATCCCGCAGTGACTTGACCATGGAAGCGCTGATCTCGGCCATTATTGATTTCCTTCGGGTGTCGCTGGGGTTGAGCCTCGTTTGCGAGCGAACTCGATCTGCACGCCGTCACCAGATGTCGCGCTGGGCGCCTGGGCGCCTTCGTGCTGGAGGAAATCGCGGCGCTGTTGGCTACCTTCGATGCATGCATCCGCGACCCGAGAGGTGATCAACTTGATCGAGCGAATGGCGTCGTCGTTTCCCGGAATCACGAAATCGATGAGATCCGGGTCGCAATTGGTATCGGTGAGCGCGACGATCGGGATGTGGAGCTTGCGCGCCTCGTTGACGGCGATGTGCTCGTTGTGCGGATCGACGATGAAGAGTGCGGATGGCAGGCCGTTCATCATCTTGATTCCGCCTAGGTACTTGTCGAGCTTTTCGGCCTCGCGGCGAATCGACAGTGCTTCCTTCTTGCGAAGGGCGTGGATGGTGCCGTCCTCGACTTGCTGTTCGATGTCCCGGAGCCGATCGATCCCATTCTTCATCGTGCGGAAGTTGGTCAGCGTGCCCCCCAACCAGCGACCGGTCGAATAGAACTGGCCGGCGCGGACGGCTTCTTCACGTACGACCTCCGCCGCTTGGCGCTTGGTTCCGACGAAGAGCACGTGGCCCCCGCGTGCAACCGCATCTGCCACGAAGGCGTAGGCGCGTTTGAAGAGCTCCGCGGTCTGATCCAGGTCGATGATGTGAATCCCATTGCGGGCACCATAGATGTAGGGGCGCATTCGCGGATTCCAGCGCTTGGTCTGATGGCCAAAATGGACGCCGGCGTCGATGAGAGCCCGTAGGCCGATCGGTAAATCACCCGAAGCGACTTCGGGACCACCCAGGGCCGCCAATTCGGGCGCTTCCTGGGTCTCGAGGGTGGGTTCAGACATTGCTCGTTTCTCCTTTCGGTTGCGCTGCCATCTCCCCAGACGAACAACCCTCGAAAGGGCACCGGAACGTCTGATCGAGCCGAGAGATGTGTGTGATTTCGGAGGCGGGTGCCCCCGGCTTCGGATGAAGCGGACGACCTATACCATGGGACTCGTGGGCCGCCACCCTAGAGCTCAGCGTCAGTGCCGGTGCCAGCGTGTGCGTCCTTGCCAGCGTCGGTGGCAGCGGCAGTGGCACTGGCGATGATCGTGAATTACCTCTGTAATTTTAGCCAGATTGGTGGCTTGTCGGCGCCCGGGTCCCGGGCGCCGAAGTCCTGGGTGATCTTCAGGATCTTCGCCGTCGCCTCCAAGCCCTCCCCCAAGTGCGGCGCCCATGGGGCCCGCTCCGAACGGGCCGCCCCCAGCCTTGCGGCGTCGGTCGCAGGGTCGGTTTCATCCCCGATGGGGTCGGTGGGCAACTCGTCGTAGTAGCTTCGGAAATCGGTCGTCGGCGCGAGCACTCCTCGAAGGCCGTACTTCCCAGTGAGCCATGCCTGGAGTCGCAGGCAGGCGTGCTCTCGCGCCAGGTCTCGCTCGCTTTCGTTGTCGAGGCCGAAGTCGGG
>JBAVOF010000657.1:0-5639 GCA_049691835.1 Polyangiales bacterium | reverse complement strand
CCTTCGACCTCGGCTCCACCTCGGTGCAGTCCGGCTTTTTGATCCGTCCCCACGATCGCCGCGAGCGAGCGCTCGAGATCTCCCGGGATGACGACCGTCGCGATGAGTCGCAGGTTGCTCTTGCAGGACGTTTCTACTTCGTCTAGGGGCATGTCTTCTTGCGGCAGGGCCGGTTCGTCGATCGGCACTTCGGACAGGTCGCCCAACGCCGAGTCGAAGATGTTGCGTCGCAAGATGATGCTCGGATCCCGCTTGCGCTCAGTCCTTGCTTGGGCGATTGCGCTTCTCGATGGTGCCGGGGGCGCATCCGTTTCGACGGGCAGCACCTTCGCCGCGAGGAGCGCCGTCACCCCCTGGGCGCAGAAGAATGCAGACGTGGCGAGCGTCGCGAGGAGGATTGTATTGCTCAATCGATCGTCTGCGTCTGTCGCCATGTACATCAGAGCCTAGCCTACAATCGCCAGGGTCCGTGCCGGGTCAATCCTCCAGGCTGATCGCGCCCGTCGGGCAGTACTTGACAGCGATCTCGACCTGTTCGCGGAGCGCCTCGGGCGGCTCCTCCTGCAGCACGGTCAAGTAGCCCTGTTCGTCCACTTGAAAGATCTCGGGCGCTTCGCCCATGCAGTTCGCGTGTCCCTTACAGAGATCGAAATCCACCTTGATTCGCATCGAGCTTCCCTTCCCAGGTTCAGTATGAAGAGAGCATAGAACATTGTTCCAAAAAAGAGAATCTTGTTCTATGCTGCATTCGCCGTGTCGGAAGCCATCGCTAGAGCCCGAAGCGCCAAGACCTCGATGTACCGGGCGCTCATCGTCGAGTCCGCGGAGCGCCTCTTCGCGGCGGAGGGCTACGAACGAACGAAGATCCAAGATATCGCGGTCGCCTCGGGGGTGTCGTTGGGGACTCTGTACTCGGTCTTCGACGGGAAGTCCGACATCTACGAGGCGGTGCACGATGAGCGCTTGAGCGAGCTGTTCGTCCTCACTGGCCGTGCCATGAAGAGCACCGGCACCGCTGCGGAGCGCTTGATGCTGGGCAATCGCGTGTTCGTTCAATGGTTGACGGAGCACCTGGACTACCTTCGCATTCACCTCAACGGCGGAGGTGCCTGGTCGTCCAATCCAGAGCGAGCTGGTGAAGGACTTCTTGCGGCATGGCACCGGGGGATCGACCTGATGGCTCGCGCGCTCCAGGAGGCCATGCACGACGGTGACGTCTGGGAAGGCGATCCCATCATCATCGCGAAGCTCATGACCGCCATCCAACAGATCTTCATGTCCTCCTGGGTAGACTCGGGAATGCAAGACGACGCGACGAACCTGGCACAGCGAATAGAAGAGCAGCTTCGGCGCAGCCTCTTCAGGAATGGACCATGAACGCACCAGCAAGCACCGGCTCCGCGGCTCTGACCATGGGCAAGCTGAAGAGACCACCTAAGCTCCGAGGGGGGCTTCCTTTGATCGGTCACACGATGGATTTCGTGCGGGACACGATCGGTCTCCTGCACAAGACGTACGATGAATGCGGCAACGTCGGGCGTTTCAAGCTCTTCGGCAAGGACATGATCCTCTTCACGGGACCCGAAGCGCATGAAGCACTTTTCCGCCAACCCGACGAAGTGCTCAGTCCCAACGCCGCTTACAAGATGATGGTGCCCGTCTTTGGCGAAGGCGTCGCGTACGGTGCAGAGCCAGCCAAGATGGCCGAGCAAATGCACATGCTCTATCCGGCGCTCCGCAACAACCGTATGCGGACGTACACCGAGATCGTCGCTCGGGAGACACTCGAGATCATCGCCGAATGGGGCGACGAAGGTGAAATCGAGGCCAGCGCGTTCTTTGGGATGCTGACGAACTACACGTCCAGTAGCTGCCTGCTCGGCAAGGAATTCCGCAACGAGATGAGCGAGGAGTTTTCCAAAGTCTACTACGACTTGGAACGCGGGATCGTAGCTTGGGGCTACATTCATCCGTACTTGCCGATTCCAGCTTTCCGTCGGCGTGACAGGGCCCGCGCTCGGCTAGGCGACATGGTTTCCGAAATCGTTCGGAAGCGGCGGGAGTCGGGGTACCGAGGAGAGGATTTCCTTCAGACACTCATGGACGCCGAGTACGCGGACGGCAGCAAGCTCAGTGACCACGAGATCACAGGCATGTTGGTCGCGGCGATGTTTGCAGGCCATCACACCAGCTCCGTCACCACGGCTTGGACCTTGATCGAGTTGCTCCAGCATCCGCCTTTTCTTCACGCCGTGCGGGCAGAGATCCACGGTCGATACTCCGACCGGGAAGACTACTCGTTCCAGTCGCTCCGCGACCTCGAGAAAACTGAAGCCGCGGTGAAAGAGGCGCTGCGCATCCACCCCCCGCTTTTCATCCTTCTCCGGGCGGCGCTTCAGGACTGCGAAATCCTCGGTTACGAGGTGAGGAAGGGTAACTGGGTGGCCGTGTCGCCGATGGTGGCGCATCGCGACGCCGAGGTGTTCGCAAGTCCTTTGCTGTTCGATCCGGACCGCTACGGCCCCGGTCGCGAGGAAGACAAACGTCCGTTCGCGTACATCTCGTTTGGCGGCGGGCGGCACAAGTGCATGGGCAATGCTTTTGCCATCCTCCAGATCAAGACGATCATCGCCGTCTTGCTACATCGTTATGACTTCGAGCTGGTCGGCGATCGCGTCGAGACGGATTTTCAAGGCCTGGTCCTCGGACCGAAGCCGCCGATACGCATTCGCTACCGACGGCGAGGAGCATGACGACGCGCGGGAGCTCGCGCTGGTTTTCCGAGAACCCGAGTAAGGCCTGGGGCGAGAAGTTCTTCCTCGCGTATTCACCGGTCTGGATGACCGCGATCGGGCTCGTCATGGCACTCGGCATCGCAGATCGGGTGGGCGAGTGGGGCTTCATGGCCATCGGCGTTGCGGTTTCATTCCCGTTGCTCGTGGTTCCAGCTCTCGTTCGCGACGAGAGCGCATTGGGCCGGCGCTGGTACCAGACGTATTGGTTCAAGGCCAATCTCTACATTGCGATTTTCAACTTCGCTGCCAACTACTTCGGCAGCGAGTACTTCTTCGACGTGCTCGGCATGGTTTACGACTATCCGATGATCGAGCTCACGCTCGACTCGACGCTCGTTGGCTCCGGTGAGCAACGAGTCCCCATCGTCATGTATCTACTGACGCAAGCGTATTTCCTGACCTACCACACGACTGCGGTGATCGTGCTCCGCCGCATTCGCAGTTCCCGGCTTCCGATCGGCCCCTTCCTCTGGCCCGTGCTTGTCTTGGTCGTCGCCTACTTCTGGGCCTGGATGGAGACGAAGGCGATGGCGAATCCTTGGATTGCCAGTCAGTTCTACTATCGAGACATGGAGCGCATGCTCAGATACGGGTCGCTGTTCTATTCACTCTACTTTGTTGCGAGCTTTCCGATTTTCTACCACCTCGACGAGCGGCGGGACGTGAGTTGGAGCTTGACGAGCACCGCTGCGGCCGCGCTTACTGCAAGCATGCTCATGATGCTCCTATTGGACTTTGCTGCGGCGATCTTCGGACCCCTGACATGATCTTCCGAGTGCGCTACGCACTGCGCTTCTGATGCCTGATACCATTGAAATAGGGGGCGAGTACGAGCGGCGGTTCGAACCGGTCGCAAAGCTCCTACGAAAGCAGATCAGGCACTACGGAGGCGGTGCCGCCGCTGCGGTGTTCTTGGAAGGAAAACCGGTCGTCGACATCTGGGCGGGGCGGGCACGCATCGACGGCTCGCGCTGGCAGCAGGACACCATGTCGATTTGCTACTCCGGCACCAAGGGGATCGCGTCTACCGCGATTCACATGCTCGCGACCGATGGTTTGGTCGACTACGAAGCGCCCGTTGCCGAGTACTGGCCCGAGTTTGGTTGCAATGGAAAGCAAGCAATCACGGTCCGGCAGGTGCTTTCTCACCAGGCAGGGCTTCACAAGCTCGTTCACCTGATCGACAAGCTCACCGATATCTTGAACTGGGACCTCATCGTTTCGCGCCTAGCCAAGGCGGAGCCCGATTTCGACCCAGGTACGGCCAATGGCTATCAAGCCGTCACCTTTGGCTGGCTCGTCGGCGAGCTCATTCGCCGGATCTCGGGTCTGACCGTGCCGGAGTTCATCGAGCAGCGAATGGTCAAGCCTCTGAACCTCGACGGGCTCTACATCGGAAACGCCGAGACACGGATGCACCGCCTTCCCGATTTCGTCGGCATGCCGGCGCTTCAACGACACGGAGCCCGGCCGCTCGCCACGGACTACCGCATTCCCATCTGGGTTCGTTCCGAAGCGATGCGGGATCTCTGCCGGCGCGGCCTCACCCCGGGCCACGCCAAAGAGCTGTTCACGCATCCGGCATTTTGGAAGGCCTGCTTGCCGGCCATGAATGGCGTTGCGACCGCGCGTTCCCTGGCCAAGATGTATGCGGCGCTCTCATTGGGCGGTGCTCTCGACGGTGTGCGCTTGGTCGCCGAAGACGTCGTCCGGCAGGCTGCCGAAGTCCAAACGAAACGCGCGGACAAGGTGATCTTGTACCCGCTTCATTGGAAGCTCGGATATCACCGCGCAGATGCCTTTGTCATGGACGTGCCCGAGGCCTTCGGGCACTTCGGCTTGGGCGGCGCGGGCGGTTGGGCCAACCCCGCACTCAAGCTCGCGTTTGCGTTTCTGCACAGCGGGTGCCCGGTTTCGATCGTCGGGCAAACACGAACCGTCATGATGACCGCTGCGGTGTACGAATCGCTGGGTATCTACAAGGGCGCGTTTCACACCCTACGCCACGGCCCCGTGGTCGATCTGGTGCCGAAGCGTTCCTAGCGAGTCGCGTTGGGAGATTCGAATGAACGAAAAGGTAGGCGTCATCGGAGGCGGAATTGCAGGCGTTGGAGCCGCATGGGCGCTCCACCGTGCCGGCTACGAAGTCGAGCTCTTCGAGAAGGGGCCTGCTCTCGGCGGAAACGCAAAGACGTTTCGTTGGCCCGTTGAAGGAGGTCACGCGGAGTCACCCGTGCTCGTCGTCGCCTGGCCGCAGATGTACTATCACAACTACGAGTTGCTTCTGCACGAGCTCGGCGTGGGGATCGACACGCTTCCGATCTCGTATTTCGTGCAGACGCCTCACGGACACTTTTGCCAGGACGGCCAGACGGCGATGCAACGGCGCTTCCAAGCCGAGTTCAGGCGCTGGAAGAAGCTTGTCGCATTCGTGAGCCGGGTGAACGACTTCTTCCTGCCCAAGAAGAGGCACGACTCCCTTTATCACTTCTGCTATTTCAATCCCTTGAATCTCGTCCCGCTCTACTGGATGGCCAGGCTCTTTGGGGTCTCGCGGGCGTTCTGGGAGCAGATATTCGTTCCGATTCACTGCGCGAGCTTCATCACGACTTCGATGCGCGGCGTTCCTGCGGTCATCCTTCCCCTGCTCGAGAGCATCGTCCCGCTCGAGGAACCCACGCGGATGGGGACCTGGAAAGGCGCTCCCCGCCAGGTTTTCGAGCGAATGACCGCTCCGTTCGCCGACATGGTGCACACCGAGCACGAGATCACCAGCGTCAAACGGCGTCAGGGCCGTTTCGTGATCGGAGACTCGAAAGGGCGCAGATACGAGGCCGACAGAGT
>JBAVOF010000656.1:0-2243 GCA_049691835.1 Polyangiales bacterium | reverse complement strand
ATCCAGCACTTCATCCATTCGAACGGGCGCTGGCTACTGGATGACGTTGATGATGTGGCGGAGTGGCCGGGACCGGGCGAATGCCCAACTGGCTGATTCGGACGCTCGCGCCTTTGGTGACAGCGCTGCTGCTCGTTCTTGCGCTCCCAACACCCGTCCTCGCAGCGCTAGCGGGAGTTTCCGGGCTATGCCGTGGTGGTGTGACGTTTTCCCAGGTAGGAGGGCTTGTTGGTGCTGAGTTGGTGTATTACCTAGCTCAGCGCCTCGGGGCGTAGGCGTCGAGGCCGAACAGGTCGTGGAGACGCTGTTGGATGGGGTCGGTTTCGGTGAGCATTCGGCGGGCACGCGGGCGTCCTCGCTCACCTTGGTAGAGCAGCACGGTCTCTTGGATGCTGGCCAACGTGTCGAGCAGTTCGCGCACGCTCATGTGCATTCCGTTGCGGTCGGCCTCGCGGACGATCAAGCGGGCGGCCATCAGGGCGAGCACGCAGTAGAAGACGTGGACGCGGATCTTGTGGTCGGTGAAGTGGAACATCGGTGAGAACGAGACCACCTTGGGGTCCTTCATCTGCCGGAAGTCGGCTTCGACATCGGATTGGGAGCGGTAGTGGGCGACGATCTGGGCGATGGTCCAGTCGTCTCTGTCGGTGAAGAGGAAGCGTTTGCCGAACAGTTCGTCTTCAAGGGTTGCTCGGGCCTTCGGCTTGGTACGCCCGACAAGGCGCAGCTCGGCTGGGGCCTCGCCGGTGAGCGTTGTCGAGATGACCCGCGACACCCAGCGTGGTTTCAAGATGGCGGCGATCTCCGCCTCGACCTTCTCGCGTGGCCTGCGGGTCTTGCCCCGGGCGAGTCGGGCGGCGAGCTCAGCGAGTTGTCGGCGGGCCTTGGCGAGGGTCTGGTCGAAGCCCTGGGACTGCTTGGCGTGCAGGTTCTGGGAGTGGGTGACGACGATGCGGCGCTCGACACCGAAGACGACCTTGGTGGTCTCCAAGGCGGTGAGCCCGGGGAAACGCTCGGCGTCGACGATCTGGTAGCGGGCCCTCGGGACAGCGAGGAGATCGGGGTGGTCAGAGGGCGGGAGGGAACCGACGAAGTGGAGCGGCGAGCCCTCGATCAGCTCCTGGTTGTCTTGTGAGTTCTGGCCGGCATCGTAGACGAGCGTGAGCTCTGCGCCCTCGCCTGACAGCTTCCCGAAGCGGGCGACGAGCTCACCGACGAGTTTTGCGAACTGGGTGACGTCGGGCTGGTTGCCGGCATAGGTGTGGCTGACGAGCGGGATGCCACCGTCGGTGGAGACGACCAGTCCGAGGCCGACGATGCGCAGGTCGGTCCGTTTCTGCTTGGCATGCCCGCGCTGGGCGATCGGGGCACGATCGTTGCCCGAGTCGATGTAGGTGGCGAAGTTCGTCATGTCCAACACGAGACCGGACAGGTCGACCTCGAAGACCGCGACCATGTGGGCGACGATGCGCCGCTCGATCTCGGCCAGCTGCTCGGCGCTGACGGCGTCCATCGCCTCCCAGAAGCGTCGGTGATCCAGCGCGGCGGCGCTCAGGCGCACGAACCGGTCACCGGCAGTGGTCTTCCACCAGTCGGAGAACTTGCGTTTGGAGCACGGGTCGACGACCCGGTTGGCCGTCGCCAACGCGATGTAGGTTCCGACCGAGGCCGCCGCATCCGAACGGCGTGAGCCGACGACCTCGTCGACGATCTCAGCCACCCGCAGGCGCTCGAGCATCGACCACACCGCGGCCAAGTCGCCGAAGGCGAGGTGGCGGGTGTGGTCGGGCTCACCTGGCCCGGACTCAGACAGGCGGGCGGCGATCTCGTCGGCTGAGCCCAAGTAGCGCTGCGAGACGATGCGCGGCTTGCCCCCGACCCGCGCCGACTCGACGAGGTAGTAGTACGTCTTGCCGCCCTGCTTCTTCCCAACGATCGATGTCATATTCTAGGTAATACACGATCCGGCAACCAATCGCGAGCTTCTGACCAGGACAAACGCGCTGGTCACAGGGGTATTTGGAAGAAATCCCCCCAGCGGTCCGAGATCACCTCAACGGAATAGCCCGGAAACTCCCGCTAGCCGGCGCTCGGGTCGATCCAATTGCCGCGTTCGAGGTCGGTGCGGGTCGCCGCGAGCCAGCTGTCGGCCAGGCTCTTGGTGCGGAACGTCTCCGGCGCGTTCCGCCATATGCCCTGCACCTGGTAGCGCGCCTGCCAGCGACCCGAAGGCAGCTTGCGGG
>JBAVOF010000655.1:0-4026 GCA_049691835.1 Polyangiales bacterium | reverse complement strand
CTCGGTCAGTGGCTGCAATGGTCGACGGTCGAATCCGTGTTTCTCGGTGCCTGCGTCGCCATCTCCAGCACCATGGTGGTCAGCAAAGTCTACGAGCAAAAGCCGGTCGGTCAGGACGTTCGGCAATATGTGTTCGGGGTTCTCATCGTCCAGGACGTAGTGGCCATCGTGCTGATCGCCGCAATGACCGCAATCGTCGCCGGAGGTGGCTTGGCCCCCGCCGAGCTGGCCGCGACAGTCGGTCGTCTCGCCGTGGTTCTCGTCGGCATGGTGGTCGTAGGGCTGCTCGTGGTGCCCCGCATCATCCGCGCAGTGGCAGGCCTGAACAGCGTTGAGATCCTGAGCGTGGTCTCGATTGGTTTGTGCTTCGTGATCGCTCTGCTCGCCGAGCGACTCGGATACTCCGTCGCCCTCGGCGCGTTCATCGCTGGAATTCTCGTCGCCGAGTCGGGGCGCGGCTCGCAGGTGGAACACCTGATCCAGCCCGTGCGAGACATGTTCGCCGCTGTCTTCTTCGTGTCCATCGGAATGACCGTCGATCCCAGTCTCGTGATCGAGCATCTGCCAACGACCGGTCTAGTCTTCGCCGTCGTCGTGCTCGGTCAGTTTTTTAGCGTCTCGCTCGCGGGAGTGCTGTCGGGCAACGGGCTCCGGCGCTCGATCACCGCCGGCTTGTCCCTCGGTCAGATCGGTGAATTCTCCTTCATTCTCGCGAGCATCGGTATCGCAGCAGCAGCCGTGCGCAGCGATTTGCAGCCCATCCTGGTGACGGTGGCCATCTTGACGGCGTTCACGACTCCACTTCTCCTCGGTGGCGTCGATCGGGTGGTCGAAGGGGTCGATCGCTTGCTTCCCCCACGCTTGCAAGGCCTGCTCGGGCTGTACGAAGAGTGGTCGGAACGCATGCGAACGGAACGCGGCGACCGAGAACGGCCACCGACAATCCGGGCGATTCGCGCGCTTGGCCTCGATGCGGCCGCTCTCATCGCGATCCTCGTGCTGAGCATCCTGGGCCTGGCCCGCGCTTCGGCCGAGGTCGCGCCGCGACTCGACGTGAGTCTTGAAGCCGCCCGCTGGGTCGTGGTCGGCGGCGCGTTCTTGCTGGGTGTGCCGTTCCTCGTGGGCTTGTTGCGCAATACGATCGCGGTGTCCCAGTTGCTGGCCGATGCCGTCGCGCGTCCCGACGAGGAGCCCAGCAGCGGCGCCCGCCTCGTGAACCGAACCATTCGAGCCACGATCTACCTGATCGCCGTGCTGGGCGTGGGAGCTCCATCGGTTGCCGTGCTTCGGCCGCTGACCGATCGACCGTACGGGATTTCACTGCTGGGCATCGCGGTCGTCGCGATCGGCTTGTACCTCTGGCGGAGCGCCGGCTTCGTGGACCGTGAGCTCCGCTCGGCCGCTGGACGGATCGCCGATGTTCTTGCGCGGCAAGGCGCAGACGATCGCGGCGAGGTGCTCACCGATCCCTCGCTCATACCCGGAATGGACTCCGTGCTCGGCCTACGGGTCTCCGGCAATTCACGCGCGGTGGGCAAGACCTTGGCGGAGATCAATCTTCGGGCGTTGACGGGTGCGACCGTCGTCGCCATCGGTCGCGGCGTGGGCAATGTGGTGCTGCCCACGGGGCACGAACGAATCGAGCCCGAAGACGTCCTCGCCATCACCGGCACGGCGGAAGCGGTCCGGGAGGCGGTCTCCCATCTGACGAAGGGACCTGCCCGCGAGGACGGAGAATTTGTTACCCTCCGCTGACGCGACCTTCTGACGTCGCAGATGGGAGAGCAACATGGACAACGGTGATGGAAGTGTGTTCGGCTTGTTGTTTGGGCTCGCGATCGCGGCGTTCTACATCTATTCCCTGTGGAAGGTGTTCGAGAAAGCGGGCAAGCCCGGGTGGGCTGCGATCATCCCCATCTACAACGTGGTGGTGATGCTCGAGATCGTCGGTCGCCCGATCTGGTGGGTGTTCTTGTTCCTCATTCCGGTGGTGAGCTTCGTGGTCATGATCATCGTCTCCATCGACATGTCCAAGTCGTTCGGCCATGGAGCCTTATACGGCTTCGGCCTCGCGTTCCTGAGTTTCATCTTCTTGCCCGTCCTAGCCTTTGGAAGCGACACCTATCGGGGCCCCTCGGTGACGGCATAGCCGTCCGGCCCCGACAATGCGGGACTTGCCAAGCGGCGAAGGTCGGGGGAAGCTCCCATCCATGCGGATTCAGATCGCGGCCATGGTTCTCGGCCTAGCCGTCGCTTGCTCACCAGACGGGAGTGAGCCGGATATCACCCCCACGCTGAGCCACTCGTTCGAAGCGATCGCGGTAGACGTGGGCGAGGAAATCGCTGGCGTCTGCCAAAGCTGGACGCTCGACAACGCCGAGCCGCTCTACGTTTCGAAGATACGCCAGCGGAACGACGGCGCATGGCACCATTCGAACTGGTTCTTCGTCCCCGAGGGTACCTACGACGGGCCGGACGGCACCTGGGATTGTGACGAGCGCGGATTTCACGACGTGACGGCCGCGTTGTCAGGCGGCGCCTTTTTTGCGCAATCGACTCAGACCTTCGAGGAGGTGCAAGCGTTTCAGGAAGGCGCGGTGCTCGAAATCCCTCCGCGATATCGAATCGTGGGGGGCGTGCACCTGATCAACGCGTCGGCGGCTCCGCTGAACACCGCCCTCACCTTCGACATCGAAACGATTCCTGAGGAGGAGGTGCAAGTTCGGCTGCGCCCGATCGCTTTCACCAACACCACCCTCGACATCGAGCCTCAGGCCGAATCGCGATTCGGGATGACGTGTAACCTGCAAACGGAGTTCGAAACCAAGCTCGGTACTCCACCCAACTACAACATCTACTACGTGCTCGCGCACTATCACGAGTGGGGAAACTATTTCCGCCTCAGTTTCGTCGATGATCAGGGTGGCGACCGGACGATCTTCGAGCTCAAAAACTCCATCGGGGAGCCGCTTGGAAAGACCCTGGACCCTCCGATGTTCTCGGAAGGCGCCGCGAATCTACGGCTCGAGTGTGGCTACTTGAACAATACCGGCGAGCGGCTGACCTATGGTCTCGGCGGGCATGAGATGTGTGTCTTCCTGGCCTACACCGACGCGGATCTCACGATCGGCGCCAACTCCGGTGCCAATACACCGATGGGCCCCAATGAAGACGGCGTCTACATGAACGAAACCGACTGCGGCATCGTGCTCGCGGCGCCCGTGCAGTGATACCGCTAGGACCCGCTCAGCTCGGTATCGATCGCCTCCCGAAGCGCCTTGAGCGCGGGCGCCTTCACCCTGAGCTTCGACCCAATGTGAGCCGTCATGTCGAGCTTGCAAAGTGCCGCGGCGGTTTTTCGAGCATCGTCTAGCAGCTGATCGGGCGGAACCACGCGGTCGAGAAACCCAGGCGCGATGGCCTCCGCGGGTGAATACATCTCCGCCAAGTTTGCCGCGCGGTTGAGGTATGCCGGGTTCAGCCGCTGCCGTGCGATCTCCACGGCGAAATACGGCAGCGTGAGACCAATCGCAACTTCGTTCATGCCAATGCGGAACGGACCCTCCACACCGATGCGAACGTCGGTCGACATGAGTAGAAACGAACCCATCGCGATCGCGTGTCCGCTGCATGCGACGACGAGCGGCGTAGGAAACGATAAGACACGAAGATTGAGCTCCGCGCCGGCGCGCAGCATTTCGCGGAGCGGCTCGGCGCCCTGTTTGAAAACCGCCAAATCGAATCCAGCCGAAAACACTCCTGGGCGTCCGGTCCACAGCACAACCGCCCTGTCGGCTTGGGCCTGATCCAACGCGGCATTGAGCTCGCCCATCATCGCCATAGACATGGCGTTGACCTTGCCGTCATCCATGGTGATCGTACCCACGCCACCAGAGCATTCATAGCTGACCAGTTTGCTCATCGTTCATTCTCCCGGGGCGGCTCGGCGCTCGCCGCCACGCAGACTAACAGATCGCTGCGCTTCTTTCACAAGGACAGCCCCTGGGCCATAACGCAGGGATGAGC
>JBAVOF010000654.1:0-7545 GCA_049691835.1 Polyangiales bacterium | reverse complement strand
GTGCAGGACTGGGGCGGCATTCGCACGAACTTCGATGGCGGCGTCGGGGTGCAATACATCTGGGAGCCGGACGAGATCCTGTACCCGGGATTCGCCGGCATGGTTTCTGATTTCCACGCGGAGGGTTACCGGTTCCTGGCCTACGTGAATCCGTTCATCGTCGTCCCCAATAGTGTCGCCGAAGAGGATGATCCGGCGCGATTCGCGAGGCGATTCGATCCGATGCAGGAGATGGGGCTGCTGCTGAGAAACCAGCTCGGCGACACCTACATCGACCGCCTGGTTCCCAACGTCCCGCAGGCTGACGCCCATCCCGATTTCTCCAACCCCGATACGCTAGATTTCATGCGCGAGTCGTTGGCCGCCATCGTGCGCGACTACGACGTAGACGGATGGATGGCGGACTTCGGCGAGTGGGTGCCATTGAATGCGGTGCCTCAGGACGGCAGCTCGCCGATCGAGCGACGCAACACGTTTCCAATCGACTGGCAGCGCGCCACGCGTGAAGCGATGAAAGCCGTTCGACCCGACGGAGATTGGGTCATGTTTGCCCGTTCAGGCTTCACCGGGGTCCAGAGCGTCGCTCAAATCCACTGGGTAGGGGACCAGCAGACCGACTGGGGCGACCTCGACGGGTTCCCTACCGTGGTCCCAGCCATGCTGAATCTAGGTCTGGCCGGCCAGCCCTTCGTCACAAGCGACATCGCCGGCTTCGCCAAAGGCGTGGGCCCGAGCACCAAGGAGTTGTTCTTGCGGTGGACCGAGCTCGGCGCGTTCACACCGATCATGCGCACGCACGATGGGGCGGACAAGTTGAACAATTGGCGTTGGAACAAGGACGAAGCAACCATCAATCACTTCCGACGGTTCACCTACGTGCACTGCGCGCTCATGAACGACTTCATGACGCTGGCAACCGAAGCGGAGGCGAGCGGCGCCCCAATCGTGCGTCACTTGATGCTCGTCTTCCCGGACGATCAGGCAACCTGGGACATCAGCGACCAGTTCATGATTGGCGAGACGCTGCTCGTGGCTCCAGTCACCAAAGACGGAGCGACGTCACGCTCCGTCTATTTCCCCGCCGGGGCCTGGTACAACGTTTGGACCGGGGAGCCAATCGACGGGAGCCAGCGAACCACGGTCGAGGCCCCCATCGGAAGCCCCCCCGTCTATTCACGTGGCGAAGACCGGGACGATTTGCGCGATGCCGAGATGAACCTGACCTACGCCGACTGCCGTTAGGAAATGGGCAGGTGCTGGGAGGATGACGGAACGTACGACGGTGTTACCTGAACGGCTTCACCCCGCCTGGGTAGGGCTCATTGCGTTTGCGCTCTACGCCCGAACCGTTGCCTACGGCTTCGTCCTGATCGATGACCCGTGGCTCATCCGCGACAATCGCCTTTTGCACGAGCTCAACCTCGCTTCGGTTTGGCGAGTCTTGAGCGATTTCTCCTGGGAGCAGCGCCATCGGCTTGGAGCGGAATACCTTCCGGTCCGCGATCTTTCCGTGATGCTCGACTACGCGGTCTTCGGCGACTGGATTGGCGGGCAGCATCTGGTGCAAGTCACGCTGTATGCAGGCACCTGCGCGGTGCTCGCCACCTTGGCGCTGACTCTCTTTCAAAACCGGTCGCTTGCATGGCTCACCGGTGTCTTGTTCGCGACGCACCCAGCACATGTCGAAGTGGTTGCCTGGCTTTCCGAGCGCAAAGGGGTGCTGGGCGCCTTTCTGCTGTCCTCTTCTCTGCTCTTCGCGACCCGCTACCTTCGTCGCGGCAGTTGGAAAAGCGCGGTCATGGCAATTGGTCTTTTCCTCTTAGCGGTTGCGGCCAAGGCGCTGTCGATCGCCGGGGTCGGTGCACTGATGCTTATCGTTCTCTGGGTCGACCCTCCCCTCGAGCGGCGACGCCGGTGGAGCTTCGTTGCCGCATATGCGGGATGCGGGCTCCTGGTGTTCATTCCGAACGTGTGGGTGTCGCGTTCGATGGGCGTCATCGTCCCGTACCACGGAGGATCGTTCGCCGATACGCTCTTGCTCTTCGCTCAGGCGCACACGTTGTACCTCCGCCTGATGGCATACGGGGGCCCCTATGCGATCGAGTATGCAGTGCGGCCGGGGGCGGTGGCCACCGCAGCGTGGGTCCCGGGTGCGCTCGCGGCCACGCTCGGCGTCGGCGCGGTGGTTTGGGCCGTGTCCGATCGGAGGCGGCGAGACACTGCGATGTTTGGACTGGGATGGTGGTTCGTCTTCCTAGCCCCCGTCAGCCACCTGCTCGTCCCGGTTCAGAACTACGCTGCGGATCGGTACATCTTCTTACCGAGCTTCGGGCTGCTTCTGGCGTTCGCTGCGACCTTGATGAAGCTGCCGCGCACCGTTTCGTGGGCCCTTGGCGCTACCGCGATCCTCGTCGCCTGCGGCTGGACCCTGGTGCAGACGCCAGTCTGGTCGAGCAGCGATCGCTTGTTCGAGAACGCCGCGAACGTAGAGCCGACCAACGTGGCGGCATGGGACAAGCTCGCCGCCTCGGCAGCGAAGCGGGGGAAAACCGATCAGGCATGGGACTATACTCGCCGTGGCTTGGAGCATTCGCCTGGGCACTGGCGTCTCCTACATCGTCAAGCCCTTCTGCTAGCGGGGCAGGGGAACCTCGACGAAGCGATCGAGATGATGCAACGCGCCGCATCCGTGCCCGAGTCGCACCTGGCGTACGCTAATCTTGCCCTGCTCTTCCTCAGGCGCGGCGACCGAGACGATGCCCTGCGTATGGCGAAGCAGGCGGTTCGCCTCCAAGCCGAGACCGCGCACAATCAACGGGTGCTAGGTATCGTCGCATACGAGCTCGGCGATCCGGTCACAGCGTGCCGCGCTTTCGAGCGGGCTTCAGCGCTGGATCCGTACGACGAGAACAATCAGCAGAACCTCGCACTGTGCGAGGGCGCCAGCCCAGCAGGGGTCGGGGATCCATGAGAACCCCTCGGACTGAGCTCCATGCGTGAGCTCGGCATCGTCGCTGCGATCAGCGCGCTGATGTGTTTGGCCAGCGGCGTCTGGTTCACGCCATGGGAGACGCTCTATTACAACGGCGTTTGGATCACCGTGGCCGGTTTTCTCTTTGGGGTCCCCACGGGGTTCGTATATCACCTCCGCCTCTATCAGGTCCTGCATCCCCGTGGAGAGTTGCCGCCGGGATGGTTCTGGCGTCCCCTTCGCTTCAACTCGCGTCTGCGCGATGAGGAACGGCGCGCCGTGATGGTCTGGTGCTATGTCGGGGGCCTGGGCTTCGCCGTCATTTGCTTTGGTCTGCTGCTGATGGGTGCCGGCGTTTCGATGGCGCTGATCCGCGGAACCTAGCTGAGCCCGGCCGATGTGTCGCCTGCGCCGGGCGAGATTGGGGTATGCTCCCCAGGTGAAGAAGACTTGGACGGAGCATCCGATCGAATCGCCAATTCCGTTTCGGACCGGTTCCAACGGCGAGTTCGAGCCGCCTGTCCTCTCGGAGCGCGATCTCTGCGCGGAGGAGTGCTTTGCGAGGCTATCCGCGGAGAAGGCCAAACGACTCGGTGTTTCGAGGCGCGACTTCGTAGCGAGCACCATGGGGACTGCGACGGCGCTTTGGGTGATCAACCAGGTCTACGGTTGTTCGAGCGGCGAACGCACGGGCGCTGGCGGAGATGCGGGCTTCAACATCGACGCGGGCATGATGGAAGACGCGGGCGCGTGCGGGGTCCTCGAAGGGGACGAGTTCATCTTCGACGTACAGACCCATCACGTGAATCCGTCCGGGCCTTGGCGGGAGGGGGCCGGGTTCGAGGCGGCCCTCGCCAGCTTTCCACAGGCGGGTTGCGGCGAGATCGATTTCGTCGACTGCTTCGATGCGGACCACTACATCCGGGAGCTCTTCGTCCACAGTGACACCAGCGTGGCGGTCTTGTCGCAGGTCCCGGCCGTTCCGGGAAACAGTCCGCTCGAGACCGCCGAGGCGGCCGCCACGCGCGAGATTGTGAATCGCATGGCGGACTCCCAGCGCTTGATCATCCACGGCATCGTCGTTCCTGACGGTGGGCCTGAGCAACTCGATGGAATGCAAGCGCTCAAGGAGGAACAGAATATCGCCGCCTGGAAGGTATACACCCAGTTCGGAGGTTGGCGCCTCGACGACGAAGCCATCGGCATACCCTTCATCGAGAAGGCGCGCGAGCTCGATGTGAAGTTGATCTGCGCGCACAAGGGCCTGTCGCTGTTCGGGTTGGACCCATCGGTTTCATCCGCGGACGACATCGGTGTCGTCGCGCCGATGTTCCCCGACGTGAGCTTTCTCGTCTATCACTCCGGTTTCGAGGTGAACGTACCGGAGGGGCCGTACGACCCGCAGTCTACCCAAGGCGTCGACACGCTCGTGCGGGCGGTGCTCCAAAATGGCATCGGCAAGCAGGGCAACGTCTACGCCGAGCTTGGCAGCACCTGGCGCTTCCTCATGACGCGACCCGACGCCGCCGCGCACGTGCTCGGCAAATTGCTCCTGCATCTGGGCGAGGATCGAATCCTGTGGGGGACCGACTCGATCTGGTACGGGACGCCCCAGGATCAGATCAGCGCTTTCCGCGCGTTCGAAATACCTCAAAGCATGCAGGACTTGTATGGATATCCACCGCTGACGAACGAGGCCAAGGCGAAGATCCTAGGGCTCACTGCGGCGCAGCTGTATGGGATCGATGTAGAGGCGACTCGATGCGCGATTCAAGACGACGACGTGTCGAGAGCCAAGCTTTCAATCCAGCTCGACCCGTCTTTGCGGCGACCCTCGTACCGGCAGCCGGGGCCTCGGAGCCGACGCGAGTTCCTCCAATACCTGAAGCACCACGAAGAGCGCCCCGGGTAGTGGCTCCACACGATCCTGGTGCGTTGCTCGTTGCCGTTCAAAACTGAGCGACGGTTTGGACCGTCGCTCTGGAGCGATTCAGCGTGTAGAAATGTATGCCGGGTGCGCCGTCCGTCAGCAGGGCTCGGCACTGCGTCGCTGCAAACCCCACGCCTGCTCGAAGAGCCGCCTCGTCGTCTTCCCCTGCTTCGCGAAGCGCGCTTTCGAGCTCCGGCGGGATGGAGGTTCCTGGTGAAAGCGATGCGATACGCTGCAAGTTCGCCAGATTCAGGACAGGCATGATGCCGGGGACGATCGGTACATCGATGCCTTCGGCGCGGGTCTTGGCAACGAAGCTCCAGTACTTGTCGTTGTCAAAGAACAGCTGCGTGATCAGGAATTCTGCCCCCGCATCCACCTTGCGCTTGAGATTGCGGATGTCCGTCTCGAGACTTGGTGCCTCGTGGTGCTTCTCGGGGTAACACGCGCCTCCCACGCAGAGCGAGAAATGCTCTCGAACGAATGCGGCTAGCTCATTGGCGTGCCGAAAACCGCCTTCGACGGGTGTCCAGCTGGTCGCGCCCCTGGGGGGGTCGCCTCTGAGGGCGAGGACATTGTCGATTCCGTGCCGCTGCATGTGGCGAAGCGTTTCTTCGAGCTCGGATTCAGTCGTGCCGGTGCAGACCAGATGCGCCATGACCGCGAGCCCAAACCGCTCTTGGACCTCGATCGCCAGGTCCGCAGTTCGCTCGCGCGTCGTACCCGCGGCGCCGCACGTAATCGAGACGAAGCTCGGCCGGATCGCCTCCAGGCGCTCGATCGCACGAAAGAGACCCTTGCGCCCGTCCTCGTCCTTCGGCGTGAAGAACTCCAGCGAAAGCACCGGGCGTCCATTGGTAGCGTACAGATCGGCAATTCGCATGGGCGGCTCTCTATACGGGGAAGCCGCGCCTCAGGGCAAGACGGCAAGCGAGAAGAAGGAAGAGCATCGACGTCGTCCCGAGCCCTGAAAGCGGATCATGTCCGACGTTGCAACCCGTCCCCGTGGTGGAGCCAGGGTCGTTCCCCGGACCCGCATCAGGGGCTGTTCCCCCCGCGCGTAGAACCAGGTCGGCGCACTGATAGTAGATGTCGTTGCCTGGCGTCGTGTACGGCGGCTTGTCGTACATCACCTGGATGACCTGCAACGTGCAGTTGTCACAGGTCACGTCTGGCAGGGTGACCGTTGCCACGTAGTCACGATCGCCCGCGCCCTTGTCGGCGATCGCATCGAGAAGGACGGTGTCGTTGGAGTAGAGCTCCGTCATCGAGGCAGGGTCGACGAAGTCGTCGTCGCCGTCGTCGTCGAACGAAATGCGGTAGTGCCCCGGGTGGTCGACGTATTCATCCCAGTGAACCTCGATCGTCGCACCAGGTTCGTAGTACGTTACTAGCTCGGTTCGTTCGCCCCCGGCGGCTCCGCACGGCCCGGTCTTGAGGACATCGGGTCCGTACCGCGATGGGGGTGAGTCCAAGCCCAGGTGGGCGCGCGCGTTCAGGGGTGATAGCGAGACGAGGGCTATGAGAAGCCCGGCGGGGAACAAACGCATCGCCACAGCGTATCGTAGCCAGCAGTGGCGAGCACGTTTGCGCCTCGACTTGATCGAACCCCCCTCACCGGGGTAAGCACGAGCGCATGGTGCGGATGGCATTGGGTTTCACGCTCATCGTTTTGTTGGCTGGCTGCGATCGCTCGAAAATCGACGAAGCCAAGTGGAAGGAAGCCGGTGCCGAAGCCGTGCTCCCGCTGAAGAAGAACCTCACGCAAGCGCTCGTCGCAGGGCTCGAAAAGGGCCCGGCGGAAGCCATCTCGGTGTGTCGGCTCGAGGCGCCCCGGCTGGCGGATGCGGCGAGCAGAGGCGGGGCGAAAGTCGGCCGTTCCAGTCGGAAGCTTCGCAATCCGGCCAATGCACCCAAGGCGTGGATGGAACCGTTCCTCGAGCTCTACGAGACCGATCCCGACAGGCGAGAACCCGGGGTCGTACTGATCGACGAGCACACGGTGGGGTACGTCGAGCCGATTTTCATGCAACCGCTTTGCGTGACCTGCCATGGAGCCGAGCTGGCGCCCGAGGTGCGAGCCAAGCTCGAAGGGCTGTATCCGGCCGATCAGGCGACCGGGTATTCCGCGGGGGACCTCCGCGGGATCTTCTGGGCCGAGCTTCCACGTGAGTGAGGGCTGCGACGGCCTCAGCCCATCGTCGAGACTCTCTCGGGCTGAATGTAATAGAGCACCCTGACTTCGCCGGGCTGCCGCCACGGGTAGCGATCGACCCCCATGTACTTCTTTGCCATGCGATCGATGTGCTTGTCCGCGCCCTCGTTCGTGATCTTCGTCACGCGGCCGCGGATCATCATAGAACGGTAGTGGTTGTCCGGGTCTGTGACCGAAATGGCGACTCGGGGATCTCGCCGGACGTTTCGATCCTTGAGCCGACCCTCCGCAGAGTTGACGACTATCAGCGGTCCGTCCGTGTCCACCCAAACGGCGCTGGCTTGGGGGCTCCCATCGGGCATCAGGGTGGACAGGTGCGCGAAGGCGGGTTTTCCGAGGATGTCGGCATGTGACTTGGGTATCTGTTTCATAACGATTCTCCTAAAATTCTTTTGCGGAAAAGGCTACGCGACCAGCTCTTCGCTCACA
>JBAVOF010000653.1:0-9642 GCA_049691835.1 Polyangiales bacterium | reverse complement strand
CCACGGACGCGCCCGCCTCGGATGCTCAGGGCGCGCACCGTGGCGCCGCTGCGAAACGTCACACCCTCGTGCTCGGCGCCCAGCGCGACCGCGGAAAGCAGCTTCTTGGGCTCGATCTGTGCGTCTTCCGAAACGCTCAAGGCCCCCAAGGCAGCGGGATTGGCGGCCGGCTCCTCGTGCCTGAGGTCCTCAGCGCTCCAACGATCACAACGAACGCCGTGAAGTTCGAGGATCGAGGCCTGCGCGGCCAGTTGAGCGAGCTCGGCATCGTCGAACGCCAGTTTGAGCACTCCGCAGCGCCGGAACCCCACGTCGATGCCAAACAGCTCGTCGAGCTCGTCTGCGAGCTCGGCGTGAAGCTCTCGGCTTCGTCGCCCCAGCTGAAGCGCCAACGCGTCGTCGAACGATTCGACCGTGGGTCCTAGAATCCCGGCTGCGGCAGATGAGGCTTCAGCCCCTGGGATGCTCCGTTCGAGAACCAGAACACTGGCTCCATCCTTGGCAAGCCGATAGGCGACGCTGCATCCCATCAAGCCGCCACCGACCACGATCACATCGGCGCGCATTGCGTGAAGCTACTCGGTCCGCGTGGAGCGGCAAGCGCCTAGCCGAAGATGTCGCGGTAGGTGACGAGGATCATGAGCCCGAGCAAAAACACGATCCCGAACGCATGGACCGCCATTTCGAAGCGCTCATTGGCCCGTCGTCGCGTGATCGCCTCGTAGCCCAGGAAGATCAACCGACCCCCATCGAGCGCGGGGAACGGCAACAAGTTGAACATCCCCAGCGCCACGGAGATGAACATCAAGATCCAAAGGAAAGCGGGTAGGCCAGCCTCCGCGGCTTCCGCAACCATCTTGCCCATCATGACGGGGCCGCCGATGCCTTCGGTGCTGCGGCGTTCCACCATCTCGGCGAGGCCCGACAGCTGCGCCATCGTCATCTGATAGGGCAGAACGATCGAAAGCTTGGCCGATTCCCAGGTGCCCAGGTTTTCGTAGAGCGGAATCAATTTGGCGCCAACGCCGATCTGCCCGCGGCCCCCGCGGTCTTCGGGAGTAATGCTAATCGGCGGCAAGGCTTGTCCTTCGCGCTCGATGACATAGGTCGTCGGCTCACCGGCGCGCGGCGCCGTCGCCTCGATCAGCTCCGAGACGTTCTTGATCTCCTGGCCGTTTGCCATCGCGATCACGTCCCCTTCGCGAACACCGGCACGCGCTGCCGGCGAGTCTGGGACCACGTGGCCCACCTGCATCGGCTCGGCGGGCTGCATCGGCGGCAGCGTATTGGTGATTCCGAGCGCGAAGACGATTGCCGAGGCGGTCAGGTAGTTGGCAATTGGCCCCGCAGCGATGGTCGTCACCCGTGCGAATAGGCTCTTGTTCGGGAATAGCTCCGGGTCGTCGGGGTCGACCTCCTCGTTCGGACTCATGCCCGCGATCTGCACGTATGCCAGGAATGGGATGACCGCGACTTGAAAAACCGTCGGACTGCCCTTGGGCTGATAGCGAAACAGCGTCGGACCAAAGCCGATGCTGTATCGCAACACCCGCATACCGAACGCTCGGGCTGCCAGGTAGTGGCCCCCTTCATGAATGATGATCAACACCGAGAGCGCGACGATGGTGATCAGGGCCTTGAAAAGAACGCTATCCACGTCCCCAGCATAACTCCCTGATCCGCTCCGTCGAGCCAGATGGCAACTCGGTCCCCGCCCGTAGAGCGGCCGGGAGCCGTCTAGTCAGACTGGATCACTACACGGGCCGACAAGTGCCTTTCAGGAAAAAAGTGGCTGATTATGCGAATCACTATCGCAGTCTGAGGAGGTTTTGCGTAGTATCCCGGCCACCTGGCGAACAGGGGTAGGTCGTGGCTGAACATCATCGAAACCGGAATCGTGCAATTTCACGCGTCGCGCTGGTCTTGACCTGCGCTATCGCTTTCACCCTCTTGAGTCCCCCGAGAGGGTCCCACGCCCAGGATGCGTTTAGCTGCATCGAGGAGCTCAGCGATGACGAGGTGAGCTATCGCATTCGTTACATCGAAGACAAGCTTCAGGAGGGGAAGGCGCAGTCGACCCGTTGGCGGTATACGTGGATGGGCATTTGGCTCGCCGCGGGTGGCGTCACGACCTGGCTCGCCGTCGACGCGGCGAAGGACGACGACCAGGCCGACAAGTTCGGCTGGGCCTACCTCGCGGCGGGGAGCTATTTCATCGCTACCACCCACGCGCTCATCCCTGCCCCCGATGTTTGGGGGGCAAAGCGCATCAGGCGCCAGGACGACAGCACCGAAGAGGCGCGGAGGGCTAAGCTGCTCTATGCGACCAACACGCTGAAGAAAGCATCGGCGGTCCAGGAGCTCACGGGTGGCGCGCTCGGCGTGACCGGCTCGTTGGTCTACGGCGTGGTCGGCGGTACCGTCAAGGCTTCCCTGTGGAAGGGAGTGAGCCGCGGACTCACCGCGGGGATATTCGTCGCGCCGCCCGTACTGATGGGCTTGCAGACGGCGACCGCGCCCAGGGGCGCCGTCGCTGGCTACGAAGCGTATCGAGGCATCGCCTGCTCGAGCAAGTATTACCAGCGCAGCGAAGAGGGCCCCGATCTGGACTTCAGTGTCAGCCCTCTGGGTGGCAACCTCAAAGTCTCGTTCTGAGCCGCTCGGGTCTAGGCGTTCTTTTTTCCGCGAAGGCGTGCACGAAGACGCGCGGCGTAGCCTTCTCTGTTTTCCTGCTTTGAGCGCGAAATGGCGAGGGCGTTCTCAGGGACGTCTTTGGTGACCGTCGTTCCGCTCGCGACGTAGGCTCCCTTCTTGACCGTCACCGGTGCGATCAGCTGACTGTCGCTGCCGATGAACACCCCGTCCTCGAGCACGGTGCTGTGCTTTTGCTCGCCGTCGTAGTTGCAGAAGATCGTCCCTGCGCCGATGTTGACGCCATCACCGATGATCCCGTCTCCCACGTAAGAGAGGTGATTCACCTTCGAGCCCACCCCGACCGTGGTCTTCTTCGTTTCCGAGAAGTTGCCCACTCTGCTCCGCGCGGCGAGCAGGGTTTGTGGTCGCAGGTGGCTGAACGGGCCAACTTGAGCGGCTTCGCCGATCGTCGAGTCCGCAGCCACCGTGTAGGGCAATACCGTCGCATCCTTGTCGATGACGACGTTAGTCAGCACGCAGCCGACATCGATGCGAGCGCCGGCCCGAACTATGCAGCGTCCGCGCAGGTGGACGTTGGCACCCAGCACTGCGCCGGGTTCGACCTCACATTCCGCGTCGACATACAGGCTGTCGAGGTCGGCCACGGCCACACCCTTGCGGGCCAGCTCCTCCGCGATCCGTCGTCGGCGCGTGGACGCGGCGAGGGCGAGGTCCCGTTGATCGTTTACACCTGCCAGGTCGGCCATGTTGCCCTCGAGGTCTACCACCTTGCCCCGGTTGGCCGCCAGCTCGACGATGTCGGTCAGATACAGTTGTCCCTGGGCGTTGTTCGGTGTCAGTTGCCCGATGGCCTCCCGCAAGAACTCCGCCCGCACCGCGTAGAGTCCCGGATTCACCTCTGGGATCGCTCTCTGCTCTGCGGAACAGTCACGTTCCTCTACGATCTGCCGAACCGAACCCGAATCGTCGCGGATGATTCGGCCGTAGCCGTGCGGATCGCTCAGCGTCGCCGTGATCAACCCGAGCTCCGCGCCGGCGTGCTCCGAGCGCTCGACCAAGTCACGCAACAGATCCACGGGTATCAACGGGCAGTCGCCATAGAGCACGATCTGACGCCCTTCCAGCACACCGCCTGCCTCCAGCGCGCACCGGACGGCATCGCCGGTACCGCGCCGCTCAGGCTGCAAGACGATCTCGATCCGGTTCCCAAAACGGGCCTCGAGCTCGCGCTCGACCTCGTCTGCACCGTGGCCCACGACGACCAGACAGCGAGACGCGCCCGCGTCGAGCGCGGTCTTGACTACCCAAGTCACCAACGGGCGCCCCGCGACCTCATGGAGCACCTTGGGCAGGGTGCTTTTCATGCGAGTGCCTTCGCCTGCCGCGAGGATGATTGCGTTCCAGGTGGCTGATGAACGACTAGGCATGGCGTTCAGGTCAGGGGACTGCGGTCAGATACGAGGCGACCTGGGCCAACGCGGCAAGGTCGTGGACATCTTGATCGAATGCCGGAACTACGACAATGCGTGTGCCCGCGCCCACCTGATCGCTCAACCGATCGAGTTGAATCCGATCGGCGATCGCCCAGCCTCGTTCCGCGCGCAGGGCCTCGCTGAGTCGCGGTTGGATGTCCGCCGCATCGATGGATGGAGGCAGCACCTGCCGCAACGCGTTCACCTGCTCACTTGCCGACATGTCTGGCTCCTCGATCAGCGAGTGAACCTGGTTCACGATGATCCCTTCGCGGTGCATACCCGCTGATTCCAGCTTTTCGCTGAAGAAGTGAGCTTCGCCAATCGCCAGGGGATCGGGGCTCGTGACGAGCACGAATGCGACTTCGGGGCTCCTCAGAGCGCTGGAGACCTGCTCGGCGCGTTCCTTGAAGCCTCCGAAGAGGTCGTTGATTCCGCTCACGAATTCGGCGACCTGTTCCAAAAAGCCGAGACCGGTGATCCTGCCAATGCCTCGGAGTAGGACGGTTGCGCCGCGTCCGACCAAGCCAAACGCTTCCTTCCCCGCGCCCTCGAAAACCTGCAGAAACCAGCGCATCGCGGGAGAATCGATCGCGTCGATCAGGCGTTCGGGTGCCGTGAGGAAATCCAGCGCGCTGGACGTCGGCGGAGTGTCCAGCACCACGAGATCCCACTTCGGATCCTTGCGGACTTCGTGCAACTTCTCCATCGCCATGTATTCCTGCGTGCCGGCCAGCGAGCTCGCAACGTACTGATAAATCTGATTGTTCAGGATGCGGTCGCGCGCCTCCTCGTTCAATGCATACTTGGTCACGAGCCCGTCGAACGTGCGCTTGGTGTCGAGCATCATCGCCGAGAGCGCTCCCTTGCACTGCAAGCCGTGGCTCTCGAACAGGGCGCGGGGCACGTCCTGCTCGCTGGTGGTCATCTCGTCCAAACCCAGGCTGTTGGCCAGGCGCCGTGCCGGGTCGATCGTCAGACAGAGGACCTTGCGACCCTCCATGGCCGCGTACACAGCCATCGCTGCCGCCGTCGTGGTTTTTCCGACTCCGCCGCTGCCGACGGTCACCACGACGCGGTGGCTGCCAAGCACGTCCGCCAGACTCATTGCAGCGCGACTCTAGCAGCCCTGTCGAGGGTGTCGATCTATCCGAATTCACTGGTTTCTGCAGAATCTTGCTCCGTTTCGCGTAGGGGAATAGGATACATGAACCTACACCATCGCAGGGAGCTCTCATGCACGAACGACGTATGCGCCGAAGTCAGGATCCGTACCGCGCCCTGTGCCTGCAATTAGAGCAGCTTCGCGCCCGGGGGGACCTCGACGCGCTGGTCGTCGCGATCGACAACGGGTTGCTCGTTGCCGGTGCGGGGGAGCGATCGGTCTGCGAAGCACTCGGCGCGATTGCGCCGCTCATGAGCTCGCCGGCGTTCAGTGGCCGATTACCGGGCGCGCTCGAAGGGCAGAGCGTCGACGTCCGCTCCCTCTCTGTCGACGGAGAGAAGCTATACGTCGCTAGCGTCGGTCGCAGCGGAGGGGACTCTTGGCTGCAAGACTCGATCGATGGTGTACGCCGAATACTCGGATCTGAGCCGAAGTCTCACGCTCAGTTGCTGGTCAACTGATTCTGCACCGCAGCCAGCCCCGCTTGACGGATCAATTCGCCGGCGCCTTGCGACAACAGATGCTCCGCGACCTCTTCACCGAGCTGATGTGCACGCGCGATTGCATCCACCGAACCCAGGTCGAGGTAAGTGTCCGACGTAGCCGAGAGCATCCGATCGCCGTCGTAGGAGGCCACCATCGCCTCGAGCTTGAGTCGTCCGTCAGACGCGCTGGCATGACCCGCGATCGACGAATGGCAGTTCCCCTCCAATTTCTGAAGCATCGCTCGTTCCGCGGTGATTTGAATGCGTGCGGTCGCATCTTCGATTGCTCCGAGTTGCTCGCGTAAGGCCTGGTTGTTCAGGACCCCCTCGATTGCGAGCGCTCCCTGACCAACGGCAGGCAGGCAGATCTCCTGCGTGAGAAAGACATGCGGGGTTCGATCCAGCACTCCGGTGCGGGCCAGCCCGGCTGCAGCCAAGACGATCGCGTCGCATTGACCTTCGCGCAGCTTGCGCATGCGTGTCTCTATGTTGCCGCGAAGCGGAACGAATCCGAGGTCCGGGCGCTGCCGTTGAAGTTGCACCACCCGGCGTCGGGAGGTCGTCCCCACTTTGGCGCCCCGCTTCAAGGACGCCAGGTCCGCGCCATCGACGGTGAGCAGGACATCGTGTGGGTCTTCTCGGACGGGCACACATAGTATCCCCATCCCCTCCGCCAGCGGAACGTCACCGGGCACGTCTTTGAGCGAATGGACCGCGAAGTCCGCATCGCCCCTGACCACCACCGCCTCTACCTCGCTCACGAAGAGCCCTTTGCCACCGACCTGCGCGAGCGGGCGATCCTGAATGCGATCTCCTTCGGTCCGAACGTGGACCTCCTCTATCGTGAGCCCAGGGAAGTGCCGTTGTAGCTGCTCGCCCACCCAGCGCGTCTGCACAAGGGCCAGGTTGCTCGCCCGGGTTGCAATCCGCAGCTTCACTTCGGCTCGCCCGTTGATCCGCTTGCGGCCGTGCTCAACCGTGTGACGGAGGTTTCCGTCACGCTCTCCAGCAAAGGCTCCGTTTCGGAAGGCGCTTCGTCGGAGATCGCGAACAAGCGACGGACCGCGTCGATCAAGAGGGCGCCGTCTGGCTCGCCTGCGCCCGCCTTGAGCTGAGTCATCGGCTGGTGGAGCAACTTGTTCACCAACGAACGTCCCATGGCTTCCAAGACCGCCCGGTCGGACTGCGTGATGCCTTCCAGCCGTGATAGCGTTCGCTGGAGCTCTTCATCTGCGATCTGCCCAAAACGCTGTCGAAGTGCCACGATGGTCGGGGCGAGCTCGAGCGAACGTCGCCAAGCCAAGAACGAGGCGACCTCTTCTTCGACGATTCGTTCGGCCTGAGCCGCTTCGCGGGCGCGAACCGCCAGGTTTTCCTCGGCAACCTGATGGAGATCATCGACGTCGTACACGAATACGTTGTCCATGTTACCGACCCGCGGGTCGACATCACGAGGTACGGCGATATCGATGATGAACAGCGGCCGATGGCGCCGGCTTCGAACGACTCCCTTCATCAACTCGGGGGTCAGGATGAACTTTGGACTTGCTGTGGACGCGATTACGACATCCGCGTCGACGAGCTCCATCGCGAGCCGTTCGTAGGGAACCGCGCGGCCGCCGCAGGCTTCCGCGAGTGCCTGTGCTTTGTCCTCACTCCGGTTGACGACGTGGAGGTTCGTGCCGGTTTGCCGTAGGCTTCGGGCGGCGGACTCGCCCATTTCGCCGGCGCCGAGCAGTAGGGTCCGGCGGCCCTCCAGATTGCCAAAGATTTTCTTGGCCAGCTCGCATGCTATCGAGCTGACGCTCACCGTGCCTTCAGCGATTCCAGTCTCGTTTCGAACCCGCTTTGCGGTCGCGAACGCCTGCGTGAAGCAACGTCCGAGCAGGGTGCTGATCGTGCCGGCACCTTTGGCGGCATCGTAGGCTTCTTTCACCTGGCCCAAAATCTGAGGCTCGCCCACGACCAGAGAGTCCAAGCTGGACGCGACCCGGAAGACATGACGGACCACGTCGACTCCCCGTTCCTGGTAGAGGACGGTGTCGGCGGCCATGTCCGGGAGGCGCCTTGCCAAAGCCTCCTTGGCCACCTGTGCGGCCTCGGCAGGATTGGTGCTCGTCGCATACAGCTCGACGCGATTGCAGGTCGAAATCAGCAGGGCTTCGTCGAACCGTCCGTGCGCAGCGAGCTCGCGCAGCTCCTGCTCGAGCCGATCGGGAGCGACGGCCAAGCGCTCACGGATCTCGACGGGTGCGGTTCGGTGAGAAAGACCGACGACGACGAAGTCGCGCATTAGTTTCCTCCAGCGGCGGCGCGCAGGGCATAGCCGGCTAACACCAAGAGCGTGAAGGCGAAACCCAGCATCGTGCCGAGGGCTGCCTTTCGACCCTGCCAACCGGCTGCGACGCGAAGGACGATCACAGCAGCAAAAATTGCCCAGGCGACCAGACCGAGCGCTTGACTGACGTAGAATTCGGACCCGCCCGATCGGAGCAGCCAGAAGGTACCGGTAATCATACCGAAGGTCAGGAGCGGAAAACCCACCAACACGGCGCGCAGGCCCATCGTGTCGAGGACGTCGAGGGAGGGGAGCCGTTGAAAGACCCCACTGAGCTGACGACGCCTAAGCAGGCTCTCCTGTAGCACGTAGGCGAGCCCGGCGACGAACGCTAGCGCAAACGCTACCAAGCCGAGGACATTGGCGCCGATGTGGAGCGACAGCATCGCGGACTGAACGCCGGGGGAGACCGGCGCGTAGCTGCTTCCAAGGCCGGACGCCAGAAACAGCATCAACGATAGCGGCGCAACGAACGCACCGAGGATGGTCACGTCGAAACGATAGGACGCGAGCAAGAACGCGATGCCGATACCGAACGAGGAGAGGCTCAAGATCTGCGACATGTCCGCGAGGGGAAACTCGCCTGAAGGGGGGCTTTCCAGTAGCAGAAACGCGAGATGTGCGCCCAGAGCCGTGACGAACACCGTCCCGGGCATCCGCTGCGCCTTGCCCAAGCCTCGCGTGAGCACGACGAGGTAGAGGATGCAGGCCAGCCCGTAGAGAACGGCGGTGGCGATGAACAGCCCGGCTTTCATGGTCTTGTCGAGGCCTCGATGACTTTGGGGCAGGCCACAAAAAAGCCTACCATGATGGGCTTTTGCGCGGTAGCCGCGCCGAACGTCAAGTTGACATGCGGGCCGACCGTCCTTACTTACACCATCTCGAACAATCCAAAGAGGAGCTCAGATGGCTGGGGCAAACGTACATGCAGTAAACGACCTGAACTTTGACACGGAGGTCCTCGAGTCGGACTCCCCGGTGCTGGTTGATTTCTCGGCTGTGTGGTGCGGGCCGTGTAAACAGATTGCGCCGCTGATCGATCAACTCGCGGACGAGTACGTTGGCAAGGTCAAGGTGACTCACCTCGACATCGATGAAAGCCCCGGCACTGCATCGAAGTACGGTATCCGCGGGGTTCCAACCCTCTTGGTTTTCAAGGGCGGTGAGCTCGTTGCACAGCACATCGGCGCTGCGCCGAAGAGCACGATCGCCCAGTTGATGGACCGCGCGCTCTAGACACCGGTGCTGCCGAAGCCGCCGTCGCCGCGTTCAGTGCCTCCAAGGGCGGCTTCGTCGTCGACCGAGCCAATGTCGACGCGAGTAACGGGCGCCACGACGAGTTGGGCGATTCGATCGCCCGATTCGATCGTGAAAGCCTCCTTGCCATGGTTGACCAAGAGCACCTCTACCTCGCCGCGGTAGTCCTCGTCGAGCGTGCCAGGCGCGTTGAGCACGGTGATCCCATGACGCGCTGCCAGTCCGGACCGCGGCCGCACCTGGCCCTCGTGTCCGGGCGGTAGCGGCTAC
>JBAVOF010000652.1:0-2234 GCA_049691835.1 Polyangiales bacterium | reverse complement strand
CACATCAACGCCGTGCGAGAAAAGAAGTGATCGCTCTCCTCCGAAATCAGGGTGACCTCCCAGGCCGGTTCCCTCTGCCGGACCGCAAGGGCTGCCTCCATCCCTGCGACTCCGTTCCCGATGATGGCGATGCGCATCCCGCCCACGATACGATGGTTCGGGGCCGGAGTTACAGGCTCCCTGAACTCTCCAGGCGATATGGCCGAACGATGGCATTACTGGATTTAATCAACTATATTGTAAGTCATGCAAGAGACTGCAACCAACGCCTTCGTGGCTGGGGTGCTGGTGGGCAAGCCCATCTTCCGAGCGCCCGGCATCGTGGTGCATGGAGGCCTGGACGGCGAGGATCGAGAAGTCGCGGTGATCGTCCGTCAAGCCGTGACGACGGATGGGCAGAAGCTCAACTTCGAGAACATCGCACGTTACGCGAACGCCTCCGGCATCGAGGTGATCAAGGAAGAACCGTACGTCATTCTCGCCACCCCGGAGCCGAAGGGGATCTTTCGCGACCTGCCGTGGACCTCGTGGCGCCTCGAAGAGCGTCTCCGCCATTTTCAAGAAGTCGTCACGATCATCGAGCGCTTTCACGCGATCGAGGTTCCGGTGGGCACGCTCTCGCCGAGCTACATCGCCGTCGACGAGAAGCTCCGCCCGTTCCTCTTGGGCCCGCGGATCGCGCCGCGCAGCGGGCCCTACGTCCCACCCGAGACCGCCAGCGAGAGGATCATCGACCTGCGCTCTGATCTCTACTCGCTTGGACGATTGCTCTATTTCGTGGTGGCCGGCGCGGATCCGCCCCGCGAAGCGCGCGACGTCCCCATGCTCGAAGAGCTGGGCAAGTACCCCGCGGGGGTCGTCCGCGTCATCCGCAAGGCGACCTGCCTGAATCCCGACGAGCGGTACCAGTTCATCGACGACCTCCGTTCCGATCTGGGCATGTATCGGCAACACCGGGACGTCGGCATGGAACACCCGGATCTTGAGGACCGGAACACGGGCATCCTCAGCGTGGTCCCCGACGCCCCGGCAGAATCGGCGCCGGTCATCGCGTCCGAAACGGAGATCCCCAGAACTCCGGTTCCGAAGGCGACGTTCGTCGCGGGGCCCATGAAGATCCAGCGCCTGTTCCGCGGGATTGGATTGGCTCTGGCGCTTGCGGGAATGGCATTTCTGGTCAACGACTATCTCGAATCCGTGGGCGGGTTGAGGCCTTTGACTGCACAGGAGTCCGACGGGCTGTCTAGCTTCATCCGCGAGGCATCGGTCTCGGAATCCAAGCCGCCGGTGCTCTTCGCACAGGTCGATGAATCGTGGGAGCTCCTGTCCGAAGAGCGTCGGCGCGAAGAGGCGGAAGCTTTGTTTTCCACAGCGCGGCTGCGTTGGGGCGCTCGCGATGGCTTTCTCCACCGCGGCGATGCGGTGGTCGCGCAATGCTGGAGCGACAAGGTGACGGTGTTTGGAAGCCTCCACGGAGATGAACGATGACGAGCCGCAAGCGACGAACAAAAAGCCGAACCGGGCTTACCGGGTACACCTTGGTGGACGTCATGGTCACCGTGCTGATCATTTCGATCTTGGCGACCGTCGCGGTCAACCGATATCAAAAATTCGTCGCCCGCGCCAAGCGACCCGAAGCGGTGATGGCCTTCCGAGCCCTCGCGGCCGCGCAGCGCGAATACATGCTTACCCGCGGAAAGTACTCGGGCACGTTCGACGCGCTCGGGTTCCGAGTCGAAGGCGGGCAGCGCATCTCCTCGACTGAGATCCAAGGGCGCCAATACAACTACCGGCTGGTCCAAGACGATGGTCCCCGGTCCTGGTACTGCGTGGCCACCGGCGATATCGATGGAGACGCCTTCAGGGACATCATCTCCGCCAGCAACCCTCGATAATCTCACCCGTCCGTAAGATACCCCACTTGAGGACTGTAAAATTATTCCTACACTGAACAATTGAAAGAGGTGCTGTCATGAAAATCACGCGTTGGGCTCTGGGCTTGGGACTCGCTGCAGCGGTGAGCCTTTGGGGGCTCATCGAGGCCGACGCGAGCCCCTTTTCAATGTTTGTTCTAGCCGACGACCTGTCGAATCACGTCAATGGGAGCGCGCCCGAGGCGAGCGAATGGGACGAAGAAGTCAGTGATGAAGACGGCAACTCAGGTGCGTCCAGCTCCGGGAGTAGCAACAATGACGGCACGTCGGGCGGATCCAGCTCGGGCGGCAGCACCAGCG
>JBAVOF010000651.1:0-12550 GCA_049691835.1 Polyangiales bacterium | reverse complement strand
CGTCAAAGCCCATCCACGAGAGGAACCCGTAGCCGAGCCCGCCAAATGCCCCGATCGTGCCTGCCCCACGCGCAGAATCCGGCAAGGGCACGCGGAGGTAGCCGCCGGTGAAGGCGCCCGTGAGGCGGAGATGCTTGACGTTCCAACGAAGCGCGAGCATCCCGCCCCCTCCCAACCCTGGATCCTCGAGGGGGAAGTTCTTTCCGAGCCACTGAAAGTAACCACCCAAGTGCAGTGGCCCCGCAACCCCGTAGGTTCCATCGACCCAAAGGCTCGGCTGCCAGGTCTTGTCACCGGAGAACTTGGATACCGCGCCGCCGAACAGTGCGTCCAGGACCACGACATCGGAATCGGCACGGGCGATGCTGGCCGGACCGACGACGGCACCAAGAACGGTAAGACTGTACGAGAGAACGAACGTCGACGCGAATCGCTTCACCCCCACGGCTGTTAGCACAGGTTGGCTCGCGCCCCCCAAAACCTGCGAGGGGGCCTCGGGCTCAGTTGGCGGTCGCTCGGATGATCTGGTCCGAAACGTCGAATTTCTTGAGAAATGCCTTTCGGGCTTCCTTCATGTGGCTCACCCACTGAGCGTAGTCCGCGTGCCGGCCTCGGTGGTCGTAGAAACGACGCGGCTCGAGGATCTCCGGCGGCACGATCTTTAGGAGATGTGCGTTCTCGGGGGCATCGACGTCGACGATTTCATAGCCGAAGTCCGGATCTCGCTTCCACTTGATGGTGCCGCTCAACAGAGCTTCCAGCATTGCGCTGGAATGCGCGATCTTGATGTTGATGGCCTTGTTCGCCTTGGCGTCGACGGCCTCACCGCCGATGTAGCCAGTGTTCATCAACCACATCGTCACGCCGGGCATGGTCGCCGCTAGCTCGGCGAAACGCTTCGCCTGAAGCCCGTGCTTTGCGGGAAAGAACGGTTGGGTAAACGGCGAGCGTGTCTTACCGCGATCCTTGCCGGCAGCACTGGTCTTGGAGGTCTCTCCGAGCATGAAGTAACCAGCGGCCTGCTCAGGCGAGGTAAAGCGAACGATCCCCGGCATCGCCGCATCGTAACCTTCGTCCCTGTTCAGGATGCCCATCGACTTCACCTGCGGGATCTTGTGCAGGTCGGCAGCCTCCGGGATCGAACTCATTGGGACTATCGAACGCCCATTCTGGGTCCAGACCACGAAGTCCCAGCCGTCCGCCGGGATGCCGTGACTGTTGACCACCTCGTCTACGTTCACTTCGCCAGAAATGTACTTGGCAACGTTGGCTGCGTTGGCGCCAGTCGCGATCAATATGTCGCGAAGCCGGGTGACGTCTTCCACGGAAAGCACACCCTTGCTGAAGTTGAACGAGCCGTCCGCCTCGAGGAAAGCGTTCTCGATCCAGGCATCGGGACCGCTGGTCGCGGTGAAGAGGACCGGTTCCGTCTCCAGCGACAACCCGTCGGTCTTGGCAAAACAACCATTCTCCGTGATCGAGATCTCGCCGTGCGGCCAGAGCGCCACCATGTCGTCCTGGATGGGTTCGGTGAGCTCGCCCTGCTTCGAAAACGTCGTCGTGGTCTTGCCGGTTCCCGAGAGGCCCATGATGGTCATGGTGAGCTTCTTCCCGCTCGCATCCGCGACTGCTTTTGCGCCCGCATGCAGCACGAGCCCGCCCTTCTCGTAGACGTAGTGGTTGAGCATCCGCAGAACGCCCTTCTTCGACTCACCGAAGTAGTCGGGCCCCATCACGTACGTCGTCCAGCGCTCCATGTCGACGATGATCGCCTGCCGACCTGGCATGTCTTCGAGCATTAGGTCCGGCGTGTAGTAGAGACGGAACGTGGGCTGGAAGGCTTTCTCCAGCTGTTCCCCGCTCTCGACTTCCGCGCGTGAGAAAGCGAGGATTTGCTGCATACCTGCGATGTTCGCCGCCTCTAGCGTATAGAGCCAGGTCGCACCAAGCGCGTGCTTGCCGAGGCCCACGTAGCCATCGATGGCGATGAGCTTGCCCTTGTCCGCAATGTACTTCGCCTGCCGCGCGATCAGTTCGCGCGCCTTCTCGGGCTCGATCAGCTGATGACTCCAACGGTCTTTTGTGTCGATGATGTACGTGTACATGGCGACTCGCGACTTGTTGCGCGACACCTTGTTGATGCTGCCAACGGCGGTTCGTTGAACACAGGGTGTGTGGGCGAGCGCGAGCTCGCGCAACTCAGCTTGGCTTGGGTTCTCGATGTACTCGACGTCGAAGGGCCGGGGGTCTAGGGTCGCCATGGTCTCTCCGTTTTCGTCCTGGCCAGTGGGAGCAAAACGCCCGCTGGGCAAGCTCAGAAAGTGCCATATGACAATGTTTCTGGAGTGTGTCCAGGAGCAAGGACAGTTGCCACCCACCGAGCGCACAGTAAGCTGCGCGTCGTGTGTGCCGCGCCGCTAAATTTTCGCGAGGCCTTGGGCTTCGACACGTCCAGTTGGAGCGATTGGCGTTGGCAAGCACGAAACGCGGCAACGAATTTACAAGCTCTCGACAAGGCGCTGACCCTCACGGAGGCGGAGCGAATCGGTGCCAATCGCGCGATGGCCGCGGGTCTGCCGATTTCGATCACTCCCTACTATCTCGCGCTCTGTGACCCGGCCGACCCCGATTGCCCTATTCGCAAGCAGTGCGTCCCCCGAGCCGAAGAGGGGATCGCGGCAAAAGGAGACCTGCGCGATCCTTTGGGTGAAGAGGCTCACGAGGTCGCCCCGCACCTGATTCGACGGTATCCCGATCGCGTCCTGCTCGTGGCGACGGATCGCTGCGGTGTCTACTGCCGTTTCTGTACCCGTTCCCGGTTGGTTGGCGATGGCGGGGGCGCGCGCTCGATGCTCGCGCTGGAGCCCGCGTTCCAGTGGATCGAGGCTCACCCGGAGATCCACGACGTCATCGTGTCGGGCGGCGATCCCTGTGTGATGTCCACCGAGCGACTGGCACGCTTGCTTCGCAGGATCCGAGAGATCGACCATGTTGGCTACGTGCGCTTGGCGACGCGGGCACCGGTCACCCTGCCGCAGCGGATCACCGAAGAGCTCTGCAGCGCCATTCGAGAGAGTCACGAGGCGACCTGGATAATGACTCACTTCAACCATCCGAAGGAGCTTACCGACGAAGCACGCACGGCGTGCGCGCGCCTGGCGGACGCGGGCTTGCCGACCATGAATCAGACCGTCCTTCTTCGAGGCATCAACGACGATCCGAGCACGCTCGAGGCGTTGTTCCGAGGCCTGGTCCGATCGCGCGTCCGACCCTACTATCTCCTGCAAATGGATCCTGTCAGCGGGACTGGGCATCTTCGGACGCCGTTGCGGCGCGGGATCGAGTTGATGGCCGCGCTTCAAGGACGCATCAGTGGGATCGCGCTCCCGAAGCTGATCGTCGATACGCCCGGCGGGCTTGGCAAAGTGCCGGTCGGCCCCAATTACCTGCGGAGCGAGGATCGCGGCGTCTCCGTGCTCGAAACGTTTCGCGGCGATCGAGTAGAGTACTACGACCCCCCCGAGCACTAAAGCCCTTCTTTTTTGGCCCTGCCGCGTGGCGACCCGGAGCCGGGGGATGTATGAATCGGCCGGCCGACGCGCCCCATACCGAGGAGAACTCATGCAACGAGCCCTAACGCTGCATCACACCACGATCGGAAAGAAGGTCATCATGGCCATCTCCGGGGCCGTGATCGTGGGATTCGTGATCGTTCACTTCCTGGGCAACCTGAACCTGTACCTCGGCCCCGAAGCCATGAACGGCTATGCAGCGAAGTTGCAGAGCGTGCCGCCTCTGGTCTGGGGGACACGCTTGGTGCTGCTCATCGCCTTCGGGGCGCACATCGCCTCTGCGCTCTTGCTATGGCTGCGAAACCAGAAGGCGCGAGGCTCGCGTTACAAGAAACGCAAGGACCTGGTGACCGACTATGCGGCTCGAACGATGTACTGGTCGGGCCCGATCCTCCTCTTGTTCGTGGTCTATCACTTGTTGCACTTCACCATCCTCCCTGCTCATCCAGGCGATGTTTACCGGAATGTGGTCGAGGGGTTTCAGCAGCCCTGGATCGCCGGGGTCTACATCGCCGGAAACATCGCGCTGGGCCTCCACATCTTCCACGGCATCTACAGCGCGTTCCAAACGCTGGGCGCGAATCATCCTCGCTATAACTCCTACCGACGCGATGCTGCCGTCGCGATTTCGGCTGCGATCACGATTGGCAACCTGTCGTTCCCGATCTCGGTGCTCGCTGGGCTCGTCACACTGTAAGGGTCGTCATGGAACTTCGATCGCACGAACCGACTGGTCCCATCGAGAATCGCTGGGAAAAGCACAAAGAGGCCGGCAAGCTCGTTGCGCCGGCCAATCGCCGAAAGCACACGGTCATCGTCGTCGGAAGCGGGCTTGCGGGTGGCGCGGCGGCCGCCTCGCTCGGCGAGATGGGCTACAAGGTCAAGTGCTTCTGCTATCAGGACAGCCCACGACGAGCACATAGCATCGCAGCGCAAGGTGGGATCAACGCCGCAAAGAACTATCAAAACGACGGCGACAGCGTCTACCGCTTGTTCTACGACACCGTGAAAGGCGGTGATTTCCGTTCACGGGAGTCGAACGTGTATCGCCTCGCCGAGCTCAGCGTACACATCATCGACCAGGCGGTCGCTCAAGGCGTTCCTTTCGCGCGAGAATACGGTGGTCTCCTCGCGAATCGATCATTCGGCGGTGCTCAGGTGTCCCGAACCTTTTATGCCCGCGGACAAACCGGCCAACAGTTGCTGCTCGGCGCGTACCAGGCCTTGAGCCGTCAGATCGAAGCTGGCACGGTCGAAATGTTTCCCCGCACGGAGATGCTCGACCTCATCGTCCACGACGGCCGCGCACGGGGCATCGTCACGCGGTGCCTGACAACCGGCGCGGTCACAGCGCACATCGCCGATATCGTGCTGCTGTGTACCGGCGGTTACAGCAACGTTTTTTATCTGTCCACCAATGCGAAAGGGTGCAACTGTACTGCGATCTGGCGGGCGCACCGACACGGGGCCGCTTTTGCCAACCCTTGCTACACGCAAATCCATCCGACCTGCATTCCCCAGGCGGGCAGCTATCAGTCGAAATTGACGCTGATGAGCGAGTCGCTTCGCAACGACGGACGCGTGTGGGTCCCGCGCAAGAAGGAAGACACGAGCAAGCGACCTGAGACCATCCCAGAGTCCGATCGCTACTACTATCTGGAGGAACGCTACCCAGCGTTCGGCAACCTCGTCCCCCGCGATGTCGCGTCCCGCAATGCGCTCTACGTCACCAACGATGGCCTGGGCGTGGGGGCGGAAGTCGACGGGGAGCGGAGAGGCGTCTACCTCGATTTCGCTGATGCGATCGCTCGCCTGGGCGAGCAGACGATTCGAGAGCGTTATGGAAATCTCTTCGAGATGTACGAACGGATCACCGGTGACAGCCCGTACCAAACCCCAATGCGTATCTATCCGGCGACCCATTACACCATGGGTGGACTGTGGGTGGACTACAACCTCCAGACCACCATTCCAGGTCTCTTCGCGGGGGGCGAAGCGAACTTCTCCGACCATGGCGCTAATCGTCTCGGTGCATCGGCTTTGATGCAGGGCTTGGCTGACGGGTACTTCGTGCTGCCTTTCACGGTGGGGAACTATCTCGGCGAGGTTCGTGCTCTTCCCCCGCTGACCAACAGTCATCCCGACGTGCGGGCTGCGGTCGAGTCGGTAGAGGCGCGTGTTCACAAGCTCATGAATGCGCCCGAGCCCAAACATGCGCCGGAGTATTTTCACCGCAAGCTCGGTGCGATCATCTGGAAGAAATGCGGCATGTCCCGCAACAAAGAGGGGTTAGAGGAAGCCCTCCGGGAGATCCCAAGGCTCCGTGATCAATTTTGGCGTGAGGTGAAGATCACGGGACGAGGCGTGGAGCTCAACCAAACTCTCGAGCGAGCAGGCCGAGTGGCCGACTTCTTCGAGCTCGGAGAGCTCATGTGCCTGGACGCCTTGAAACGCAACGAAAGCTGCGGCGGGCACTTCCGCGAAGAGTACCAAGAAAACGGAGAGGCCCTGCGCGACGACGATAGGTTCAGCTACGTGGCAGCATGGGAGTGGACCGGGACCCCCGGCGAGCCCCGTCTTCACCAAGAGCCGCTGACGTTCGAGTACGTCAAGCCCACCAAGCGCAGCTACAAGTGAGGGGTCGTACGATGAGCAAAGAACTACTGAACCTGACCCTGCACGTGTGGCGCCAAGCCGGTCCGAGCGACACTGGGCGCTTTGAGACCTATTTGGCCAAAGCCATCACGACGCACATGTCGTTTCTGGAGATGCTGGACGTCGTGAACGAAGAGCTGATCGAGAATGGTGAGTCACCCATCGCCTTCGATCACGACTGCCGAGAGGGAATTTGCGGCACCTGCGGGATGGTTATCAACGGCGTAGCACACGGACCTCAGAAGCTGACGACTGCCTGCCAGCTCCACATGCGGCAGTTCAAAGACGGCGACGTGATTTGGCTCGAGCCCTGGCGCGCCCACGGGTTCCCCGTCGTCAGAGACCTGGTCGTCGACCGAACCGCGTTCGACCGCATCGTGCAGGCGGGAGGCTATATCTCGATTCGAACGGGAAGCGCTTCGGAGGCCAACGAGCTTCCGGTCCCGAAAGAAATCGCAGAGCAGGCGATGGATGCCGCCGAATGCATTGGCTGTGGCGCCTGCGTGGCTGCTTGCCCGAACGCGTCGGCCAGCCTCTTCACCGCGGCGAAGATTTCGCATCTGTCGCTTCTGCCCCAGGGGCAAGCGGAGCGGCAGGATCGGGCGCGCAAGATGGTCGCGCAAATGGACGCCGAAGGGTTCGGAAGCTGCACAAACCACGGCGAGTGTGAGGCGGTCTGCCCGAAGGGCGTCAGCCTGCGCTGGATCGCTCGAATGAACCGCGAGCTCGTGCGCGCGATGGTGAAAGCAGACTCGCCAATCGCGAGCCGCGACCACTAGGGGCGTTTGCTGTCCCAGAGTAACCGGCCGACGACCGCGACGGCGGTCACGACGACGAGGACCAAGGTCGCCGCCGCATAGCGCTGGGCGAGATCGCGCAGGGCGTCCCAGTTGCTGCCGACGGCGTAGCCGGCGCCGAGCAGAAGCGCGTTCCAGAGAGCCGCCGAGATCCCCCCGAAGATCACGACCGGCGCCGCCCTCATCCCGGACAGACCTGCGCCGACGAAGAAGAACGCTCGAAGCACCGGCAAGAACCGGTTACCACCGAGGTACAGCCCGCCGTGTCGCGCGTAGCCACGACGCACTGCGTCGAGCGCTCGTTTCGAGCCCGGTGTCTTCAAAAAAGAGGGCCAACTGCCTTCGTGATCAGCGAGCCAGATACCAAAACGCCACGCCGCGAGCCCTCCCATGAGCGCGCCCATCGTCATCGCGACGTACACCAGTACCCAATTGAGCTGCGCACGAACCGCCAGTGCCACCGCGAACAGCGCCACAGCATCCCCCGGGACCGGCGGAAAAACGTACTCGACAGCGGCGGCGCCGACGACGAGCGCGTAGGCCCAGTATTCCGGACCGTGCTCCAGTGTGTGCAGAAATTCGTCAAGCACGGGAACAACACATAGCCTTGCGACCATGGCGGTTGTAGCACACAGCTCGGCTCGACATCAGCGCTCGATCGGTCAATCTACTACAACGCAAGGTTAGAACAGTGGCGAGTGGTGATCCCCTGGTGTCGGTGTTGCAACGTCCCAACGTACGGGTTGAGGACATCGCCATTCTGATCGCCCAGGAAGCGAACCCCTTGCTCGACCAGCACGCAATGCGACGTGGCCTCGATGGTCTCGGCGCTGAGGCCTTGATCCGCCGCGGACTTCGTTCGACGCCGGAGCGAGACGGCCGAATCCTCGCGGAGCTGCTGTTCGACGAGCTCGGCTTCGAGGGCGAGCGCGAAGACTACTACAACCCGTACAACAGTTACCTGGACAAGGTGATGATCCGACGCAAAGGGATTCCGATTTCACTTTCGGTGCTCACGATGGCGGTCGGTGAGCGTGCGGGCATGGAAGTCGATGGCATCGGGTTTCCCGGTCACTTCCTGGTGCGTGTCGGTGGTGCCGACGGCGTCTATCAAGATCCGTTCAACCGCGGTGAGCTGCTGGATGGTCACGGGTTGCGAACACTGGCTGCGCAGTTCCTGGGTGCCGAGCTGGTGCTGCATCCGAGTTACTTGGAGCCCGTCGACTGCCATACGATTACGATTCGCATGTTGGCAAACCTGAAGAACGCGCATCGCCGCCAAGGCGACTACGCGCGCGCCATGCTCGCATGTGACCATTTAGTCGAGCTGACGCAGGCTCCCGAGCACCGCCGCGACCGCGGTCTACTGGCCCACGCTTTGCGGACCTACGGGGCAGCCTCTGAGGACTTGGCCGCCTATCTAGCGGCCCGCCCGGACGCTAAGGATGCCCCCGTGATCAGCATCGCACTCGAAGAGGCGCGACAGCAGGCCGACCAGCTCTTGCACTGATTGGGGTGACCGCTTTACAGGAGCCCCCGGCGTGCAATGACTCCGCCGGTCGCGGCCCGGTGAACCCGTATGTCCATAGAATCCCTCAAAGCCCTTTTTCGGCCCGAGCTCGTTGAGCTATCCGCGTACCGGGTGCCGTCTGCCGCACCGGAAGTAAAGCTCGACGCCAACGAGAGTCCTTTTCCGCTGCCACCGGAGGCGCGCGCGCGGATCGCGGCAACGTTGCACACCACCGCCTTGCATCGCTATCCGGACGGGCGGGCGACCAAGCTACGGGAAGCGCTGTCGGTGGGCCTGGGCGGGAGCCCGGACGAATACGTGCTCGGCGCAGGCTCTGACGAGCTGATCTCCTTGCTCGCGACGGCCATGTCTCAGCCGCGGCCGGGGGCAACACGCGCGACCGTGGTCTTCCCGGTTCCAACGTTCGTGATGTATCGAATGACGAGCCGCGCGCACGGTTGGCAACCAGTCGGTGTGCCTCTGGACGACGGCTGGGACCTCGACATCGATGCAATGGCCGAAACACTCGAACGAAGCAAACCCAACCTCGCCTACTACGCCAGTCCGAACAACCCGACAGGCAATTCCTTCTCCCGCGATCGGATCGAAACACTCGTGGAGTCGTTCCCGGATACGCTGCACGTCGTGGACGAAGCATACGGTGCGTACTCAGGCGAGTCGTTTGCGACGTTCGCCGAGGAGCACCCGCAGTGCGCATTGATGGGCACTCTGTCGAAAGTGGGCTTTGCGGGAATTCGCGTAGGCTGGGTCCGCATCGACGAGGCCCTTTCGGCCGAGCTCGAGAAGGTGCGTCAACCGTTCAACCTAAGTACGGTCTCACAGGAAATTGCAACCCTCGCGCTGACGGACCTCGCACCCCTGATCGAGGAGCAGATCACCGCCGTTGTCGCGGAGCGACAGCAGTTGCGCGCGGCGATCGACCAACGGGACAAGCTCCGCTGCTTCCCGAGCGATGCCAACTTCCTTCTGGTGCGGTACGATGGTGATGTTTCCGACTTGTGCAGCGAGCTGCTGGACCGTCAGATCGCCGTTCGCCGCTTTCCCACGGGCGACACACGCCTGCAAAGCTGCATCCGCGTCACGATTGGCACCTCGGAGGAGAATGGACGTCTCGTCGAGGCGCTCGACGATATACTAGGCTAGACCATGTCCGTGGTAACCCGACGAGAAGAGACGCCAGAACGGGCGACCGAGGCGTTGATTTGGGCAGCCGATGTAGCTGGCGACCCGGCGCTGCTGGCCCAGAGACCCGAGCGGCCCACCGCGGCGGAGTGGCGTTCGGTCCCGCTGCCGGTGCTCCGCGAGCAAATGGATCGCCTGCTGACGTCGAAGCACCCGGAGCCCGGCCTCGACGCTATCGAGGCGGTAGGCGGTCTCGATGCATGGTTGCCGGAGGTCGCCGCAATGGTCGGTTTCGGCGACAACGAGTGGCGTCACAAGGACGTGTGGAAACACACCAAACAGGTCGTGAAGCAATCGGTCCCACGTATCGAGGTGCGATGGGGGGCGCTTCTGCATGACATCGGCAAGCCGAAAACACGCCGCATCGACGACGCCGGCAACGTGACGTTTCACGGTCACAGCGAAGTCGGCGCGGCGATGTTCCGCAAGCGCGTTGCAGACCGACTAGGTTTCGAAGGCGCCCTTCGGGAGCGGATTCATTTCCTGATTCTGCATCACCTCCGAGCGGCTCAGTACGAAGAGAGCTGGACCGATGCCGCCGTTCGTCGCTTCTACAAGCAAATGGGCGATGGGCTTCGCGACTTGCTGGACCTGAGCCGCGCCGACATCACGACGAAACGCCCTGAGAAGCGTCGCCGAGGAGTGCTTCAAATCAGCCTGCTCGCCAAGCGAATCCGCGACCTCCAAGACGAGGACTCCAGGGTTGCGCCACTGCCCAAGGGTCTGGGCACTCTGATCATGGAAGCCTTCAACATCCCTCCGTCCAGACAGCTGGGCAAGGTGATGAAGCAACTGACCGCCGCGGCAGAAGCCGGCCAGGTCGAATCCCAAAGAGCCCCGGAGTATTACATCGACTACCTCGCCAGGCACCGGCAGGAATTCGGTCTCGTCGACTAACTTCGGCCGTGCGCGCTAAGCCGGCCGGAGCTGGAACTCAGCTATGGCATCCATGAGATCATCGAAGTCCTCCTCTCGGAAACCGGCACCGCTCACCAGCCAGTCGGTGTGTGACGAATCGCGGTCGGCATGGAAGTGGCCCAGCACGTCGAGATGATCCGCGGTGCCAGCCCACAGAACTGTGCCCCAGACCATGCTGGCAGTCGGAACGAGGCCCTCGTTGAAGGAGCGTTCGAGGGGCAGCATTGAAGACGTCCATCGATTCCGGGGTCAATTGAATGATCGCTCCCTGATCGCGGCGAATGCCCTCGAACCATATGCGGACTTCGGTCGATCAGGCTTGCTGAATTGCCTCCATGAGCACCTGCGTCGGGTGCACGATCGAACCGGTTGGCGGTGATGAGACCAGCACAAACTCGCAGTCCACCGCGCGCTCCAGAGAGCGACTCGCGAGCGCCTCCTCGACGTGGGCGAAGCAGTCGAAACCCCCGAGACGGGCGAATCCGAAACGGGCGGATCCAAATAAGCCGGGCACAAGCACGATGCGATGCCGGGGCGGCCCATCAAGTCGTCACACGATCATGGTCACAGTCTCCGTGCCGCGCATGCCATGGGCCACACCAACTTAGTGTGTACCACTGACGCAGGCGCGCATGCCCTGGTATGATTCAATCGGAATGACCGAGAGCCCACGCAACTTCCCGACCGTGCTGCCGAATGGCTGGTTCCAAATCGGTTACTCCGATGAGGTCGGACCTGGGGACTCCAAACGACTGTCGTACTTTGCTCGAAATCTCGTCCTGGCTCGTAGCAAAGACGGTGAGCTCTCCGTGGTCGTCGGGTCGAGTCGCTGGCATGTTCGAGAGCTCGCGAATCTAGTGATGTGCTGGCACCATCATGGGGGCGAGCCGCCCCAGTGGGACCTTCCGGGCGAGGTTCCGGAGTGGGGCAGCAAGGATGGCGTTCGCAACGAGGAATGGACCGATTGGGAAACTTCGGAATGGACGGTGCGCTCTTGCAACATCGAAATGAGTGAGAACGCGGTCGACTCTGCGCACTTTCGATATCTGCACGGGACGCGAAATCTGCCCGAGTCCAGCGCAACGTTCGACGGTCCAATTCTGCGGGTGCACTCGGGCACGGGCATGGAAACGCCGCGTGGACCCGTCGACGGATCGGTCGAGACCGTGGCGTACGGGTTCGGCATGGGCATCGTTCGCTTCAAGGGGCTCGTCGAGACCCTCAACATCGGCACGACGACACCAATCGACCTCGCGCACTGTCACCTGCGCTTCAACTTCAGCGTGAAGAAGATCGGCGGCGCCGATATCACCCGCGGGGTTGGCAAGGCGTTTGTCAGCGAAGTGAAGCGCCAGGTCGAACAGGACATCCCCGTGTGGGAGAACAAGACTCACCTGTCGCGGCCGCTGCTCTGTGACGGGGACGGTCCGATCGCCGCCTACCGTCGCTGGGCCGAGCAATTCTACGCGTAACTAGGGGCCGCCCTCGACGTATTCGCACTAATGACGGTAACGGAGCTCGAGAACGCCACCGGCGTTTCGCTGCCTCACGCGAAGTTGGAGCTTCTGAGTGTGGGCGACCTTGCGTTGATTCAGGTCGACACCATAACGGGCAAGCTTGTCGAAGCGCTTGACCAGGTCACGGATATTCTGTGACACGGTAAAGCCCAGCACCCTGGGTGTGTCGACCGCCGCGGCGATCACATACGGATTCGAGAGGCCGAGCACGGTGGCGGGCACCGCGAAGGGTGAAGCTTGAATCGCGGCGGGAGGCGAATCGGCGGATGCTAATTTGGGCCCCAGAAGCGACGCGACGAAGTCGCACAGAAAACATAGGACCCCGAAACAGGGGCACCTTACGGGAGTACACACACCCACTTGAACATTCGTCTGCAC
>JBAVOF010000650.1:0-2660 GCA_049691835.1 Polyangiales bacterium | reverse complement strand
AGGGGCGCGATCCGGAAAGCGGAGCCGATGTTCGCAAGTGGATCGACACGATGGCCAACCACGGCGCCGTCATTCGTAAGTGGGCGAACCGAATCGGCCTCGAGACGGTCGAGCAGTTCATCGACGCCTGCCTGAGTCTCGAGAATTTGATCGATCCGCAGAAACCCTTCCTGCCCCGAGACATGTCGCCGAGTACTTCCGAGGAAGAGGAGCCCGCGGAGGCGCGCGAGGTCCCGCTGCTTCGCGTCGACCGCGAGTACATGGAGTCCTTCATCAACCCGGAAGAATTCGTCGAGTCACAGAAGAAGAAGCTGGCTGAAGAGGCAGAGCAAGCTCAGCGATTCCCAACGGAGCCTCAGCGCGACGTGCTTGGTTTCTTGCTGGACAATGCTCCACTTCAGCGCTGGGAGCGCGAGTGCCTGGCCGCGATTCGAACCGAAGCGTATTACTTCTTGCCACAGATGCAGACCAAGATCATGAACGAGGGCTGGGCGAGCTACTGGCACTCGCGGCTCATGACTGAAAGCATCTGCGATGCCAGTGAGATCGTCGACTACGCCGACCGCTGCGCGACGGTGCTGGCGACGGCGCCCGGGCAACTCAATCCGTACAAGCTGGGTATCGAGCTCTTCCGACACATCGAGGACCGTTGGAACCGGGGTCAGTTCGGAAAAGAATGGGACGAATGCGACGACTGGGAGCTGCGACGCCATTGGGACCGTCGTACGGGGCTCGGGCGCGAGAAGATCTTCGAAGTGCGCGCGCTCTACAACGACGTGACCTTCATCGACGAGTACCTCACGGAGGACTTCGTAGCCGACCAGAAGCTCTACTCGTTCGGGTACAACCAACGCAACGATCGATGGGAGATCGAGAGCCGCACATTCCAAGACGTGAAGAGCCAACTGCTCACGAGCATCACGAACGCGGGCAATCCCATCATTTCCGTCATAGACGCTAACCACGGGAACCGTTCAGAGCTCTTGTTGGCGCACACCCATCAGGGTGCCGACCTACGGCTCGATTGGGCCAAGGAAGTCGCCAAGGCGCTCTGCCGAGTTTGGACGCGGCCGGTCGAGATTCATACGATCGTCGACGAGAAACCCACTGCGCTTCGATTCGACGGCGAGGACCACTCGCAGAAGTCGCTCTAAAGTCCGGTGCAGTTCCCAAAGCGGATCGTCGTCGGTCCGCCGCCCACGGCGCCAACGTCGAATGCAAGGTCGGTAGTGCTGCTCAGGAGAGATTCGCACTGCAGACCGAAGCTAATCTCGTTGCCTTGCACGGAGATGTCCGAGAGCTGACACGGCTGTGCCATCGAAGGGGGATCGGTACCGCAGGTGCCTATGTCGTAGGGCAAGCCATCTTCGATGATCGTCACGTTGCAAGCCGGCGCCGGGAGCGAGCCATCGCCCGCATCGATTCTCGCGCCGCGGAGCTCGAAAGCGAAGTCGCCCCCGACATCGGCTTCGAGCGTCACCACCCGCGCCCCGTCAGAACGCTCGACCGCTTCGCAGATCGCGACGATCGGATCGCCAGTGCATGCGATCTGCCGATACTCGCCGACGATCTCGCGCTGACCCACGCTGCCGAGGCAGGTCTCTTCAGCGAGGCTCCCGCAGTCGGCCGCACCGCCCGACGGACACGTGAGATTCCACTGCGCGTCGACGGTCACCGGGCCTCCGCTATCTGCGCACGACAGAGCGAGCAACGGGAGCGCAGCGCAAATCCAACGGCTCATCTTCGTCCCCAAACCCACGCGATCAGGTTAGCCAGACCGCCAACGACCGGCAACTACGGGGCAAAGAGCGCCTGAGCGAGGTCCTCGAGGAGGTCCTCGATGTCTTCAAGACCAACGGACACCCGGATCAAACCCTCCCGAATTCCGCGGGCTTTGCGTACCTCTGCGGGCATCGAGGCATGGCTCATCAGGGCTGGCTGGCCGATCAGCGATTCCACGCCGCCTAGGCTTTCGGCAAGGGAGAACAACCGAACCCGCCCGAGCACGGACCTGGCGCCAGCGAGGCCGCCGGAGACTTCGAACGACACCATCCCGCCGAAACCAGTCATCTGGCGAGCGGCCAGCTCGTGCTGGGGATGGTCAGCAAGCCCAGGGTAGTGCACCTCTAGCACGTCATCTTGCTCACCCAGCCATCGAGCAAGAGCCTGCGCGCTTTCGCAATGGCGGGCCATCCGGAGCGGGAGGGTCTTGACACCCCTGCTCACCAGATAGCAGTCGAACGGCGAAGGCACCGCACCGCCGGAACGCTGAATCAACCGCAGCCGCTCCGACACCTCGTCGCTGCTGCTGATCACCGCCCCGGCCACGACGTCGCTATGACCGTTCAGATACTTCGACATGGAGTGCACCACCAGGTCTGCGCCTTGCCCGAGCGGTCTTTGGAGACACGGCGTGGCGAAGGTGTTGTCGACCACGGACAACGCTCCGTGCGCCCGGGCAAGCGCCGCCAATGCGGAGATGTCGAAGACGCGAAGCAGTGGATTGGTAGGTGTTTCGATCCAGACCATCTTGGTGCGATCGCTCATTGCGGCGGCGACCGCGGCGACGTCGCTCATGTCGACCCAGCTCACTTGGACCCCTATCGGCTTCACGAGTTGCTCGATGAGCCGAAAGGTGCCTCCATAGATGTCACCACAGG
>JBAVOF010000649.1:0-5766 GCA_049691835.1 Polyangiales bacterium | reverse complement strand
GATCATTGGCACGGCGTCGAAGTCGAAAGCGTCGAGAGTTTTTCCGGGCGGCAGACGCGCTTCGGAAAGATGCCGAGCGAAGCGCCGTTGACCGCGATCGGCGAGTTCCTGCTCGACGAGAGCGGCGAGCTCCGCTTCATGGAGATGAATGCGCGCCTGCAAGTCGAGCACCCGGTGACCGAGATGCGGACGGGGATCGATTTGGTGGAAGCGCAAATTCGCGTCGCCGCGGGCGAGCGCTTGTGGTTCTCGCAGGACGACATCGACCTCCGCGGACATGCGATCGAGTGCCGGATCAACGCGGAGGATCCATCGAACGGCTTCTCACCGAGCCCTGGCCTTATCGAACGATGGGAAGCTCCCAGCTCCGCAGATGGCACGATCCGGGTCGATACACACGTGGAGTCCGGCTACGAAGTGCCGCCACACTACGACAGCTTGGTCTGCAAGGTGATCGCCTGGGGCGACGATCGCGATGCAGCCTGCGATCGGTTGATCTCCGCCTTGCGGAGGATGCGCTGCGATGGCATTGCGACGACGATTCCCATGCATCTTGCGGTCCTGGCCTCCAAAGAGTTTCGGGAGAATCGATACGACACTCGGGCTGTGCCGGGGTGGGGGAGCTGATGGCACACGTTCCGCTGGTTCCAATCGGAAACGCGCGTGAGACGATCGTCGATCGCGCAACCTACGAGCGCGCGCTCGCCGCGCACCAGCCCTCGATCGCCCGACTTGATCAGCGTCGGGCCGAGGTGCATGCGGGCTGGGGGGACAAGTACGTCGAGCGGGTGCACGAGAAAGGCAAGCTCACCACGCGCGAGCGGCTCGCTCGCCTGAAGGACGAGGGCACGGACCTGTTCGAGGTTGGCACGTTCGTGAACTACGGGATCGACTTCAACGGGCTCCGCTCACCGGCTGCCGGTGTCGTCACGGCCTTCATTCGGATCGAGGGGCGCTGGTGTGTGGTCATCGCCAACGACAACACGGTGGCCTCTGGCGCATGGTGGCCCAAGACCCCGGAGAAGATCCAACGAGCCCAGGAAATGGCTCGCAGGCTGCGTTTGCCAGCGCTCTATCTCGTCGATTGCAGCGGCCTCTATCTGCCAGAGCAAAGCAAGAGCTTTGCCGGTGCTACGGGAGCCGGACACATCTTCAAGATGAACAGCCTGCTTTCCGCACAAGGCGTGCCGCAGATCGCGGGTGTGTTCGGTGACTGCATCGCAGGCGGTGGCTACATGCCGATCATCAGCGATAGGGTGTACATGACCGAGCAAGCCTACATGGTCATCGCGGGCGCCGCGCTGATCAAAGGGGCCAAGAGCCAGCACATCACCTCGCTCGATATCGGTGGCCCCGAGGTACACGTACACCAATCGGGATGCGCCGACGAGCGGGTCCCCGATGACGAGACGCTGCTCGAGTGCCTCAGGCGCGAGGTGTCGCGGCTTCCGAGCTCAGGCGCGGCATTCTATCGTGGCGGTGTCGAGCCGATGGAGCCGGCGTTCTCGCCCGTGGAGCTTCCGGGCTTGCTACCGGTCGATCATCGGCAAGCCTACGATGCCGCCGAGATCCTCGCGCGTCTTTGCGATCAGAGCCTGTTCTGGGAGGTCTTGCCCTCGGTAGGTCGAGAGATGATATGCGGCGTTGCTCGCATCGGCGGCTTGTACGCGGGCTTCGTCCTCAACCGGCAAGGACTGATCGACGACCCCGAAGCGAGCGACGAGCAGCGCCCTGCGGGCATTCTCTATCGACAGGGCATCGCCAAGATCAGCGCGTTCAGCCGTGCGTGCGATAGCGACGGCATTCCTCTGATCTGGTTGCAAGACATCAGCGGATTCGACATCGGCGCAGAAGCGGAGCGGCACGGGCTGCTCGCTTACGGCTCTAACCTCATCTACACGAACAGCACCAACGAAACACCGATGTTCACCGTGCTTCTGCGAAAAGCCTCGGGGGCGGGCTACTACGCGATGGCGGGGCTTCCGTACGACCCGGTCGTGCAGCTCTCGACGCCGATCTCCCGACTCAGTGTCATGGAGGGGCGCACCTTGGCGATCGCTTCATACAACAGCAAGCTCGACGACAACTTCCGGATCATCGCCACGGACCCTGAAGAGCGCGCGACGATCGAACAACGGATGGCCGAGGTGGAAGCACGCATCGAGGCCGACATGGATCCGTACGTGGCGGCCCGGCAATTGGATACCGACGAGATCGTACAGCTCGACGAGTTGCGGGACAGGCTCAAAGCGCTGGTCGAAATGAGCTATCAAGGCATAGGCTACCGTCGGATCAAGAACCCTCGCATCTGGACGATGCACGATCTGGATGTGCTCGTGAATGGAGGCAGGGCGTGAGCGAACGGTCTCACGTTCTCCGTGAGCGCGCCGGCCAGGGGCCGAGCAGCGATCTGCTCGCGCCCACCGTAGGCGTGTTCACCTCTAAGGTGACCGAGGGCGAGATCGTGTCCGCCGGACAAACCGTAGGGACGATCGAGACCCTGGGTGTGCGCTGGGAGCTGAGCGTTCCAGCGGGTGTCGCGGGCCGCATCACCAAGCGCATCGGTGGGCAAAGGGCGCGCGTGCCCGTCGAGTACGGTGCGCCATTGTTGACGGTCTCCAAAGCTTCGATGCGTCCGGTCGCGGTCAACGAGTCATCTGTAGATGGGAACGCGTCAGCGGCGCTTGCGTTCGTCGCTCCGATGAGCGGCCGTTTCTACAGCCGCCCATCTCCGAACGAAGCACCGTACATCTGCGCCGGCGATACCGTTCAGCACGGACAGACCGTCGGGCTGCTCGAGGTCATGAAGACCTTCAACCGCCTGGTGTATCAGGGCGAGTCGTTGCCCGAGCAGGCGAGGGTGGAGTCGATCGTGCCAGCAGAGGGCGACGATGTCGTCCGGGGGGACGTCATCTTGGTACTGGCATCCGCGATCGGGGTCTGACGTGCCCTCGCGTGCTGTCGTGCGTAGCGCCCTCGTGCTTCTGCTCCTTTCGCTGCTGGCCTGTCGGCGCTCGGTGCCCGCGAGCGAGCTCGACGAGGCGCCCCAGCTCAAGAGCTACTCACTCGAACACGGTGGGATCGTTCGCGATTTGTCGATTTTCGATCCGAGAAGCCCCGGCGGGGGCGGGCTCCGCCCCTTGGTCGTGGCGCTTCATGGTGCCCTCGGAGACGATGACGATGCTGTCGCGTTGAAATTCGGGAAGCTCAACCGGCTTGCCGAAGCGGATGACTTTCTCGTTGCCTACCCACTCGGCGTCGGTGGTCATTGGAACGACGGACGAAACGTGCAGCGATACGTCGCGCAGAGAGAACGGGTCGACGATGTGGGTTTCCTCGCAGCGCTGGTCGATGAGTTGGTGCAGGACCGCGGCGCCGATCCCGACGCCGTGTTCTTCGTCGGGGTATCGGACGGAGCGATGATGACGCATCGCTTTGCCTGTGAGCGAACGCTCAAGCTTCGAGCGTTTACCGCCGTGATCGGAGCGATGCCCGACAACGTAGCGCGCAAACGCTGGCGCTGCGGCAAGGATGCAATCGCAGCGCTCATGATCAACGGTACGGATGACCCCGTCGTGCCCTGGGACGGCGGGTCTGTGCAATTCGATGGACAGGAGCTTGGCAAGGTCTTGTCGGTCGAGCAGACACTTGCGTTTTGGATGCGCCATAACTCCTGCACGGGCGATGACGTCTCGATGCTCCCAGATTTCGTGCCTCAGGACGGCACCCGCATCGAGCGAACGAGAGCCACCGGTTGCCGCGACGACGTCAAGGTGGAGCTGTTTGCAGTCCGCGGTGCGGGTCATACCTGGCCGTCCGGTTGGCAGTATCTACCGCCGAGCCTGGTCGGCTCCACCAGCCGGGACATCGACGCCGCCATCGCGGCCTGGCGCTTTTTTCAAAGCACCCTCTAGGCGTCATGCCGATGGTGCTAAGGTGCGTCGATGCTGCAGCCCAGGCTCGGTGACCGTGCACTGTTCCCCAAGTTGGAAGGGGCTGCGTACCTCGCACACGCGGCGATTTCACCGCTGTCCACACCGGTTTGCGAGGCGATTGCGGAGGTTGCAGGGGACTACGCTCGCGGAGGAATGGCGGGCTTCGCATGTTGGACGCCTCGCCTCGCAGAGGTTCGGAAGGACCTGGCAGCGCTGATTTCTGCAGCGCCGACCGAGATCGCGTTCGTGTCCAACACGAGCCAAGGGGTAATAGACATCGCGTTCGGCCTGCCATGGAAGAGGGGTGATCGGGTAGTCCTGTTCGACGGAGAGTTCCCCGCGAATGTGACCCCTTGGCAGCGGGCGGCCGAGGAGTTCGGCCTGGAGCTCCATTGGCAGTCGCTCGATGCGTTTCATCGCTCGGTCGATGAAGGGCTAGCCGCGCTCCACCACACGCTCGACCGTGGCGCGAGGCTCGTAGCCGTCAGTGCAGTACAGTACAAGTCGGGGCTTCGCATGCCGCTAGCCGAGTTGGCGACGCTTTGCCACCAGTATGACGCCGAGATTTTCGTCGATGCGATTCAGGCCCTCGGTGCGACGCCGCTCGATGTGTCTTGCGGCATCGACTACCTCAGCTCTGGGAGCCACAAGCACCTGATGGGAGCCGAAGGCGCGGGTTTTCTGTACGTCGCCGAACGTTGCGCCACGCGCTTGGTGCCACGGCTCGCCAGCTGGCTCGGACACGAAGACCCCGTCGCCTTCTTGATGGGAGACCAACCCAAGCTGCGTTACGACATGCCCTTCAAGCGAGGCGCGCAGGCCCTGGAGCTCGGGACCAGCAACGTCCTCGGGCTCGCCGCCTTGGGCGCATCGATCCGGTTGCTGGGGCAGCTCGGGATTTCGTCCATTCACGCGCACGTGGAGACGTATCTGGACCGGCTTGAAGAAGGGCTCGTCGAGCGTGGATTCCGCAGTCATCGCGCCGCCGCGCCCGCGCTTCGGTCCACGCTGCTCAGTGTCACGGTGCCCCGCGACGTCCGACTGTCTAGGCTTGCCGCGGCGCTCCGCCGCCGAGGGGTCATCTGCAACACCCCCGACGGCTTGATGCGGTTTGCCCCTCACTGGCCGAACGGCCACCAGGAGTTGCCGCAGGTCCTGGCCGCAATGGACCAGGCCCTGGTCGAACTTCGCGGCGGACCCTAGGGTAGCCCGGTGTCCGGCCACGGCGATCGGAGCTTCTGGATCTTCAACGCAGCGGTTTCGACCGCCGCCGTCGGCTTTCTCGCCTGGCTCCTCCTCGTTCGTGAGGGCGGCGGCGTGAACGCCGATCTGGGCTTCATGCCGGCGGTGAACGCCGCGCTGAACGCCACCTCGGCCTGCTTGCTCGCTTTCGGGTTTGCGGCGATTCGCCGCGGACGCCGTGAGGTCCACAAGCGTCTCATGGTTTCGGCCTTCGCAGCATCGGCGGTTTTTCTGGCCGGCTACGTGCTCTACCACTACTCGCACGGCGATACGCAGTACCAGGGTATCGGCGCCATTCGCACGGTCTACTTCACCGTCCTGGTCACCCACGTTGTCTTGTCGACAGTGATGCTGCCGATGATCCTGACGACCTTTTACCTGGCGGCCCGCCAGCGCTTCGCCGCACACAAGCGTCTCGCCCGATGGACCCTGCCGATCTGGCTGTACGTTTCGGTGACCGGCGTGCTGATCTACCTCATGCTGCGTTGAGGGCAGCGCCAGTCTGGGTGCCGGAGCGCGGGGCGGCACGACACGGAGCTGTGACGGAAGGCTCGGCTTGCACGGCCGGGGCGCGTCGGAACCCCCGCGT
>JBAVOF010000648.1:0-7054 GCA_049691835.1 Polyangiales bacterium | reverse complement strand
GTCCTGCAGGGTCACCGTCTCGTGTGGCGGTTCGAGCATACGAAGCTGGGGTTGTTCCGGTGTGCCATCCGGATAGCTGCCATCGCCGTATTCGTAGAAGTAGTCGCCGAGGTGCAAGACCGCATCGAGATCTGCCCGCGCGGCCATCTGGCGAAAACCGTAAAAGTAGCCGAATCCATAGTTGGCGCAGGAACAAACGCCGAACCGGAGCTTGTTGGCCTCATCGCTCTTTGGCGCGAGCCTGGTTCGGCCAATGGAGCTCCAGCGCCCTTGCGCGGCAAAGCGATAGAAGTAGTTCCGGCCCCATAGCAGACCTTTGACATCGACCTTGACCGTGAAGTCGCGAGACGCATCCGTCGTGAGCGTTCCTTGCGCCGTCCGCTCGAGGAAGGCCTCGTCGAGCGCCATCTCCCACCAGACTTCGATGGTCTCATCAGACGCGGGAGCGTCGGGGCTAACCCGAGTCCACAGAACGACGCCGTCGGTCAGTGGATCGCCGCTGGCCACACCGTGCTCGAAAAGCGTCGCGGGGCCTTGGGGACCGTTCCACTCGTAAGTGGCCAAATCGTCGGGCAGCGGGGGTGCATCGCTGGAGCCGTCGTCACCGCCACCACATCCACCGACCAGCAATGGGGTCAGTCCCGCCGCGCCCATTCCTTTGAGGATCTCTCTACGACTGAACTTCATCTCTTCACTTTGGCGACCCCGGCCGGGCGCGAGCGTGCTGAGGCTATTCTCATTCGCCGAAAACCGCTACACAATGAGTCGCTAACCGAACACTCGAATCAGCAGCGCGAAGGTGCCGAGGACCGCGCCCGCGAACGACGCTGCATCGACGACAGCCCTGCCGAGGCCACGACGTCGCAGCCACTGGAGGATGGGCCAGGTGCAGACGACGACCCCGACCTGCCCTAGCTCCACGCCCGCATTGAAACCGAATAGCGCGTGGAGCAGCTGAGCCCGCGGGAGGTCCTGCTCGAGCAACACGCCGGAAAACCCGAGGCCGTGAACGAATCCGAAAAGGCAGGCGATCACCCAGCGAAGGCGTCCGGTGCCGTTCAGCGTGCGAAGGAGCGCGAAGTAGCAAGCGGTGAAGAGACAAATGCCCCAAAGTGCGGTTAGCCCTCCTAGAGCCGCGCTCGTTGCAAAGACCGCCATGGCACCGAAGACGACCAGGGCGCCGCCGCGCATGCGTTCCACCCCAGCGTTCTCGAGCGCAACCAGCAAGATCGACGCAGCGATGGTGGCTTCGACGGCTCGTGGATGGGGCACGACCCAGCCGAGCGCGGCTGCTGCCAAGGTCACGCTGTGTCCCACTGTGAATCCGGTAACGAGCACCGCCACTTCCCGCAGCCGCACCGCAACGACGATGAGCAAGAGCAGGAACGCGAGGTGGTCCCAACCACTCAGGATATGCTCGACTCCGAGGAGCAGATACTTGCCAATGCCGCCAGCGGCTTCCTGCTCGGGGGTTGCGCCGATGAACGCCGACGGGGCCATGGAGGAAAGCACGACGTCGATGGGGGCGGCCCCTAGAACGGTCGCGAGATGAACATGATTGCTGAGTGTCGTGAACAACTGACTGCGCAGCCTTACGGGCGCCGCGCCACAACGGACCCGCCATTCGACGCGGACCCAGCCGCGCTCCTCCGGGAGCCACGTAGCGCTTCCCGGAATCGCCTCACATGGACCAGCGTCCGTTTCCAGGACGAGGCTGCTCTGAAGGTACGGGAGCACGCTCGAACGATCGAACGGCCCGTCGGTGGTGTCGCGAACGGCGGGCAATGAGGTGAGCTCGAGCCAACCGACCCTCAGCTCCGCGACTGCGCCGTCCTCCACCAGCGTCCATTTCGAATACGAGACACTCTTCTGATGTGCGAATGCGTAACTGGGAAAGAGTAGAGCGAGAAGGAGGGCCGGTGCTCCGAGGGGCTTCACCGTTCGGGCTCCATCCGGATGTCTGTGTGCTGGCGGGCCACCTCGAGGAACTCCCGGACCGCCGCCTCGCTTCGCTCACGAAGATAGGCTGCCTCGACCGCCTCGCGGGCTTCTTCGAAGGGCGCCACCCCTCCGTCGTGCCGCTCGAGGAGACGAACGGTGTACTGTCCCGTCCCTTGCCCGAGTACGACGGCCTCTCCGACGTTCAGCTCCGTCACTTCGCCTGCCGCGCTCGGCCCGAGACGCTGCTCGATTTCCTTGGCTAAGAGAAACCCATCGGGCAATGGCATCGCCCCACCCTCGACCGCGATGCGGTACCGTGCACCGCGCTCGAAGCGGAAGCGCTGCTCATCGTAGAACGCACGAAGCGCCGCCTCGTCCGCGGCTCTCGCCTCGTCTTCGGCGCGCCGAACCAAGAAGTCGATCATGGCAGTGGCCAGTTGGTTTCGGATCTGCGGATCCCGCTCGTGCAAACCGAGCTCGATCGCGCGATCGAGCAAGAGCTCCTGATCGATCAAGCGGTGGAGCACTCGTTCGCGATCATCTTCGCGAAGCGTCCCGCTCTTGCGATCGCCCGCCACTGCCTCCAGGGCGTTTTCGTAGGAATCCCGGGAAATCGGCCGATCGTTGACCCACGCCACCGCATCGGTCGTAGGCTGCGCCGCCTCGGGTACTCGAACGATGTAGAACACGGCCAGAGCGGCCCCGGCGAGCATCCCCGCGGCAAGCCACCACGAGCGGCTCATGGTTTCGGACCGGCCAGCAGAAAGATCGGCGAGGACCAGGCGCGTTCCTCGGTGTCGACCAGGCAGTCGTCGTCGACAGGTGTGCGGTAGTTCCCATAGCATGGTTTGCATTCGCCGCCCCGGCAACGAACGCCGCCGCCGTTGACGGTGGGAGTCGGCTCTTGAATCGCACGGACGTAGTACAAGAGGTTTCTGCCGAGCTTGGAGTAAGACGGATCCTCGAACTCGATCAAGCAAAGCTCGGGCCCCTCCGGGCAGGGCAGTGTCTTCCAGGGATCCTCGATGAGCTCCTCGACGGGCTCGTGCTCGCTGAGCTGCCGCTGAATTCGAATCACTTCGATTCGGGTGATGCGCCGCCGTCGGTCGTCGGGGTTGTAGCATTCCCCGGCGCAGATCCGCTCGACGCGCTCCTGGCCGAGCGCCTGAATGACGTCGGGCGGGCAGCCTGGTTTCTGCTCGAAAGAGCCAGCCGCGCGAACCTGGAACTTCGGTGTGCCGGTGAACGGCAGCTCGCTACCCATCGGGAGGACCCCGTCCGGTCCGTTCTTCAGGTCGAACCAGAGCAGGATGCGGTCGCCGGACGTGCCGTACACGTTGCGGCTCTGCAACGCGTCCCAGATCGCCTCCCGCGAACGGTCCAAGGCATGCACCGCCACGAGCCCACCTGTAACGAAGAACGATGCCTGGCGCTCCATCCACATGAGCTCGAAGGGCGGTCGCTCCATCAAGGTGTCGATGGTGTACGTAACCGACTCGGGATCGGGTTTGCCCCTGTCGCCGAACACCATCCGTCGCCAAGACTCGCTGGGCGCCCCGCGTGCCTCGGTCATCTGTAAGCGCGCGAGCTCCTTATAACCAGTGCCGGGCCGCGCGCTGTGATTGTCGCTCGAAGCTAGGAAACCCATGGTCGTGTGCCGTGGTTGCTCCGGGTTCTCGAAGTCGCCCTTGGCCAAGATGTACTGCACGGCGCCGCCCGGTCGATACTGATAGGCCGGCAAGTAGCAATCCTTGCACTCGCCGCAATCTTTCCAGTCGGGAACATCCTCGCCGGGAAGTGTGACGTGACCCGCGAGAGCTACACGAAGGTAGTCCGCCCTAGCCTTTTCGACGCGCTGCTGGCAGAGCGCGGAATCCGGATCCTCGCATCGCTCGCGGATGACTTCGCCGGCGCGCCAACAGCAGGCCTCATAGGTGTCGGTCGGAGCGGGGCATTGCATCCCGTCTTCGGTCATGATGGCCGAGCGAAAGCTTCGGTACTCTTCGGAGTTCCCATGCCCGGAGAACACCTCGATCAGGCGTTGCAGGTTCGGGTCATCGAGATCTGCCCTGAGTTGCTTATCCCAGGTGTAGCCAGGCGGCGTGTAGAAGCCCCAAGTGGTCCCGTGCGGAATCACGAGGGTGTCAAGGCCCCAGTCGTTGAGCTTGCGAAACAGCACATCGGGGGTCGCGGCAAGCTCGCGGCAGCTCGCGGGCAGATCCCTGCTGCTCGTGCCGTCGGGACACACCGGGTAGCGTCCGTTCTCGCGGATGTGGCGCGCGAAATCGAGGTAGCCTTGTTGGTTTGGGAACGCGCGCGCGGGAATCGCCAGCAACGGCCAGAATGCGCTCAGCTTCGAGAAGGCGCGCATGGCGAGCCCCGGCGCTGCGATCGGGCGCGCGGGAAGCTCGCTCTCGGTGTCGTACTCGAATATGACGTTCTTGTGGCCGTAATGAGTCTCCGGCGTGAGCCCAACCTGAGACCATTCGTAGCCCGTGAACGCGATCAGGTCGGGTTGCTCGGCGTCGGCGCTCACCGTGTTGCACTGTCGAACGGAGTCCTTGATCATCTTCCAAGTTCGCGGGTTGAGCGCTTCGGCGTGGTCGGTAAGGGCGTAGAAATCGAGCTGCGAGCAGAACCGGGCGAAGTCGCACGCGTCCGCTGGCGGGTGTACGCCTTCGCCTCCCATCAGAGGCAGGCTCCACATGAACGCATCCACGGAGAGAGTCGTATGAACGTGCAGATCACCAAACAGGATTCGATTGTTCTCGTTTGGAGCGGTCCTCTTCTGCGTCGCGACTCGGGCCTCGACGTGCTCGGACGCCAGGGGCACCCGCGCAATCTTGCCATCGACCTGCTCTTTGGCGCCGCCGTACACCATCCAAAAAGCCAAGACCGACAGCACCAAGCCCAGAACGATCGTAAGGCAACCCTTTTTCCACCAAGCCACGAGGGCGGAATCATAAGTCGGGATGATCGGCTGTCCAAACAGATGGGCGTCAGTCTGGGGTCCAGCCCTGCGCCGAAAGCATCTGTAGCACTTCCTGGGCCACGCTAGGCCGCACGGCGACCAAGTTGTAGCCGGTTGCTGGTAGTGACTCGCGCGGAAGGCTCGAGAAATACGCCACCTTGGTGATGGCGACCTCCCCAGAGTCCGCCGTGCGGATGAACACGAACCCCTGGCGGAGGAGAAGCTGCTCGACCTCCACCGGCTGATAGCCAAAGCGGTGGCAGTTCCCCGTCGAGAGCTCGCAGTAGACGATCTGCGTATGGCGGAGCGTTTCGGCGGCGCCCTGCAGGACCGGCAACTCGTACCCCTCGACGTCGAGCTTGAGCAGACGCGTAGGCCGCACCTGCACCAACTCGTCGAGCGCGCGCATCGGCACAGCAACGGTGCCTTCATCACTGATGAAGTTCTGGTCGTCCGAGCGGCGCGTCGTCAACGCGACCTCACCGGTGCCGGCACCGAGCGCGTAGTGCAGCGTGGTCAGATTGGTCGACCGGTTGAGCTCGGAGTTGCCCTCGAGGTACCGGTAGATTTCGGGATGCGCCTCGATGGCGATGACCTCGCCGTCGGGACCCACCCGCTTGGACGCCGCCAGCGCGAGCTGCCCGATGTTGGCACCAGCATCGATGTAGCGATCCCCGGAGCGCAGCACGGCCCAAACGAAATCCTCGTCCGTGCTTCGCGAGGTCGGATCCGACCAAAGCGCAGCAGAGATCGAGCTCGGATAGAACCGGATGCGGAAACCACGTGGCATGTCGACGACGAGCCAGGCCGATAGGCCCGTGCGCCACAGGAGCCGGCTCAGAACGAACCGAATCGGTCGCGGGTGCGCACGAAGCTTCTTCAGTCTGTAGGTCCAGTCGTTCATTGGGGAGCGCCCCGGGGCCGTGACGATACCCCGACCCCGGCGGACGGACGGAGTTTTCTTGGGCCTCTCTTGTGTGGTAACGGAGTCCCGATGGGGAGCGAGCCGCTGGTTTCGATCATGATGCCCTGCTTCAATGCGGAGGCAACGCTACCCATGGCGCTCGCGTCGCTGCGCGCTCAGACCTATGAGAACTGGGAAGCGGTGGTCGTGGATGACGGTTCCTCCGATCGGACCTGGGAGATGCTTCAAGCCGTCCGCGACCCTCGACTTCGCCTTGCTCGGTTCGACCACAATCGCGGTCGAGGTGCTGCGCGTCAGCGATGCCTCGAGATGGTCAGCGGGGAGTTTCTGAGCTTCCTCGACGCCGACGATTGGCTCTTTCCGCAGAAACTGTCGCACCAGCTCCAACTGATGAGAGAGCATCCGGAGGTCGCGGTCTTGAGCGGGACGTGCATCATCACGAACGCCGGCGGAGACCCGGTTGGGCTCATCGGGACCGGTCCGGAGCTTGCAACTGGCGTCTTCACCCATCCCGGTCCGCCACCGCTGAGCTTTCCCCCATGCATGGTGCGAATGAGCTCGGCCCGGGACGCGCGATTCAACCCCGAGTTCAGGCGCTCGCAGGACTCCGATTTCTTGATCCAGGTGATGCTGGGTAAGAGGTACGCCGTGTCCTCGGCGCCGGTCTACGCCTATTCGCAGGTAGAGGCCGCGAGCCTCGATAAGACGATGGAAGGCTACCGGTACCGGCTCCGTTGCTACAGCCAATATACCGATAGCTATCCCTTGCGCGCGCGCGGGCAGATGGCAAGGACAGTTGCGCGAATGGGGGTTTACAAGGTCGCTGGCTGGCTCCGCCTGGAAGGCCGCCTCATCGAACGGCGATGGCAACGCATGACCCCTGAAGCGCGGAGCGCGTACGCCCTAGCGAAGGCAACGGTGACGGGAAACCTCGAGATCAAAGAGGCATCCTGATGGCGCGCACGGCGAACGGAACGCTTGCGTCGCTGACCTCGTGGATCGACCTGAGCGGTGGATGGCCAGAGGTGCTTTGGGGGCTCGTGATCTTGTCCCTCTCGTTCAGCCTCTATGGACCCGGTCGCCCCCAACCGGGCGATTTCTTGATGCTGGGCCTGCTCTGCATTCCGATCTTCGTCGTTCGCTTCCAAATGCCGAGCTCGATCAGGCACGCAGTGTTCTCCCTCGCCGTGTTCAGTGTCTATGTCTTCACGTGCAAT
>JBAVOF010000647.1:0-5615 GCA_049691835.1 Polyangiales bacterium | reverse complement strand
GAGCAGTTGTTCGCGCAGAAATGACAGGTCGTCGTCTCGTCGTTCTTCGTCTGGTATTGAAGATCGATTGCGGCGTCCAATCCGATGAAGCTGGAGCTGCCACGGCGATTCACGACCCGCAGGGTCTCCATCGCTGCGCCGATCGCGCCCGCCTCGCCGCTGTGCGGGTGCACGTACACTTCCGCGTTTGGCACCCGAGCTTTGATGTAGTCGACCTGCGCTTTGACGGCCGCCATGTTGTATTGCGTTCCGCCTTGAAGGACGAACTTGCGCCCCAGGGCGGCCATCCGAGGGACGCCCACGACGTACTGCCAAACGTTCTTTGGCAATACCTGAGCAAGGCCCGCCAGGAGCTCTTCTTTGCTGAAACCCTCCTTCTGGAAGTTCACCCTGTCAGTGTCGAGGAACACCGCGCAGCCATAACTGAACTTGGGCGCCAGCTCGGCTTGAAAAGCGTTTTCGGCATATTCGGTAACCGGGAGACCGAACTGATCGGCCATCGCCTGCAGGAGCATGCCGTTGCCCGCCGAGCACTGGTTCGACAGCTTGAACGTCTTGATGTCACCATTCTCCATGAAGAGGACTTTGATGTCTTGGCCACCGATGTCGCAGATCACGTCGACGTCACCGAAGTAGTGTGTAGCGCTCATCATGTGCGCCACGGTTTCCACGATGTTCACGTCCGCACGCACGCATTCTTCCAGAACGTCAGCCGCATAGCCGGTTGCGCCGAATCCAAGCACCTCGATCTCGACGCCTTTTTCTGCCATGCGTGTACGAAGATCGAGAAGCAGCTCCTTCGTGTCTTGAATCGGATTTCCCTTCGACAGGGCGTACGACTTCATCAGGACCGTACCGTCCTTGCCCAGGAGAACCGCCTTCGAAGAGGTGCTCCCGCCGTCGAGGCCGATCACTGCGCGAACTTTGCCCGGGGCGATCTCGGGCTCCACAAACTTTGGAATCCGGTAGGCTTCAAGGAACTCGTCGAGCTCCGTCGCGTCGCGTGCCAAGGGTGGACCTGCGCTCTCTCCTAGACGCTCCTTGCGGCCCTCGGTGATGTAGCGGCGCAAGCCATCGAGGCCGCGATACACACCCACACCAGCCGGCTCGTGCATTCCGTACATCACCGCGCCGTACGCCGCGTAGAGGGCGGCATTGTCTGGCACGGGGATGAGCTCCTCGATGGGAATGTCCTTGGGGTAGTCGTACCCGCGTTCATCCCAGGTTTCCGGGATGCGTTTACGCCAGCACTCCTGAAGGAACGGAAGGAAGGTGTTGGGACCGCCGAGCAGCAAGACCTTGTGCCGGAGCGTATTGCCACGCGTGAGCACGGACAGATTCTGCATCACGATCGCATCGGCCAGGGAGCACATGATCTCGTTGGATGCAATGCCCGTCTTCACGAGATTCACGATGTCGGTCTCCGCAAAAACTCCACACTTAGCCGCAACGTGGTGAAGGTGAGTGTCGTCGAAGTGGAGGTTCAGCGTCTCTTCGGACGGCATCCCGACTTTGATCATGCACTTGTCGATGGTGGCGCCGGTGCCGGACGCGCACTTGTCGTTCATCGACGCGATGGCCGACTTGTCCCCCGTCTGCTTGTTCTCTTTGAAGACGATGATCTTGGCGTCTTGGCCACCGAGCTCGACGACTGAACCCGCATCGGGATGCAGTGTCTCTACCGCCAAGGTGACCGAGTTTACCTCCTGCACGAACTTCGCGCCTAGTGGTCCCTCCAGTGGCTTTGCGCCGGAACCGGTGATGAACACTCGCACGTCGTCACAGCCGAGCTGCGTCAGAATTTGCCCGATGCGCACCATGAAATCGAGGACACATTCCGCCTGCTTCGTATGGTGCCGCTGATAGTCGCTCCAGGTGATCTCTCTCGTCTCAGGATCGACGATGACCGCTTTCACCGTGGTGGACCCGACGTCCAAACCTACAATCGCTTGGTGCATCAGAAAGCTCGTACCCTTCCCTCGTGAGGTGGACTAGGTAAACACAAGGTTGGGCGAAAGTCACGCGACTTGACTTGCAAACCGGGGACGTCGACGTCACACCTCGCATTGCGGGCGGCAAGATCGTATAGCCCGTCGCGGAGGACCGGATGAGCAAGGTGTTGATCATTGGCGCGGGTGGCGTCGGCGGGGTTGTCACCCACAAGTGCGCCGACGACGTGGACACGTTCTCCGGGGTCGTTCTCGCAAGCCGAACCCTCGCGCGATGCGAGAAGATTCAGAAGCAGGTACGCGATCTTCGGGGACGCGAGATCGAGATTGCCCAGGTGGATGCGGACGACGTGTCACAGACGGTGGCGTTGATCAATCGAGTGCAGCCCGCCCTGGTGATCAACGTCGCCCTTCCGTATCAGGACCTGCCGCTCATGGACGCGTGTCTAGAGGCCGGGGTCGACTACCTCGACACCGCAAACTACGAACCGCCGAACGAAGCGAAATTCGAATACAAATGGCAGTGGGCCTATCAGGACCGGTTCGAGTCTGCGGGGATCATGGCTCTGCTGGGCTCGGGCTTCGACCCCGGCGTGACCAACATTTTCTGCGCGTATGCCCAGCGAAACCTCTTCGATGAGATCGACTACATCGATATCCTCGACTGCAATGGCGGCGATCACGGTCGCCCATTCGCAACCAACTTCAACCCCGAGATCAACATCCGTGAGATCACCCAGCCGGGTCGCTACTGGGAAGATGGCAAGTGGATCGAGATCGACCCGATGTCGGAGTCGCGAATGTTCGACTTCCCGGCTGTTGGCGACCGCAAGGCGTACCTGCTCTATCACGAAGAGCTCGAATCGTTGGTCAAGCACATCCGCGGACTCAAACGCATTCGCTTCTGGATGACGTTCGGGGACGAGTATCTCACGCATCTCCGCGTGCTTCAAAACGTCGGAATGACTAGCATCGAGCCAGTCGAGTACGAAGGGCGTGAAGTCATTCCGATCAAGCTCTTGAAGACATTGCTGCCTGATCCCTCCACGCTTGGGGAGAATTATACTGGCAAGACGAGCATCGGCTGCTTGATCGAGGGGCGCAAAGCAGGGGTGCCTCGGAAAGTTTTCATCTACAACGTCTGCGATCATGCGGAATCATGGAAGGAAGTCCGGGCCCAGGCGGTCTCCTATACGACCGGTGTTCCGGCGATGGTCGGCGCGAAGATGGTGCTCACCAAGCGATGGCGCGGCAATGGAGTGTTCAACGTCGAGCAGTTCGATCCGGAGCCCTTCCTCGAAGAGCTCGCTGCACGTGGCCTGCCTTGGCACGTAATGGAGATGTAGTGCTCGCGTGTGACCAACTCGATGCGAATCGAGTCAATTCGCCAGCATACGTGATCGACGTTGCCGCCCTGGAACGCAACTTGGGGACTCTTGCGCATGCGCAGCGCGCGGCCGGCTGCGAGATCTTGCTTGCGCTCAAGGGTTACGCAGCCTGGTCGACGTTCCCGCTGGTGGGGAAGTATCTCAGCGGTGTCGCCGCAAGTGGACCCGATGAGGCCAGACTCGGTCGTGAAGAGTTTGGGAAGCAGGTCCACACCTATTGCCCAGCGTTCGACGAAGCCTCGCTTCGGGAGACGATTCGCTATTCAGATCACGTCGTCTTCAACTCCCCGTCGCAGGTCGATCGTTTTAGATCGATTGTGGATGAACACGCGAGCAACACGAGCTTCGGCATGCGCATCAATCCCGAGCACTCCGAAGTGGATGTGGAGCTGTACGACCCCTGCGCTCGAGGTTCACGGCTCGGCGCAACCAGACGGGCTTTGGTCAGAGCGGACTTGCGCGGAATCGATGGACTGCACTTTCATACTCTCTGCGAGCTCGGAGCCGACGCGCTTCAACGTACGTTGGCCGTGGTAGAAGACCGTTTTGCGCCCTGGCTGGATGAGGCCAAGTGGGTGAACTTCGGCGGCGGTCATCACATCACCAAGCCCGACTACGACGTGGGCCTTCTCATCGACCTGGTCCGCGACTTCAAGAGAAGACATCGAGTGGAAGTGTTTCTCGAACCCGGTGAGGCGATCGGGTTGAACGCTGGGGTGCTCGTGGCATCCGTGCTCGACATCGTCGAGAACGACGGATTGATCGCGATTCTCGATACGTCTGCGACGGCCCACATGCCCGACGTCCTCGAGATGCCTTACCGACCCCGAATTCGGAACGCCGATGCGCCTGGCGTGCTCGCCCACACGTACCGACTTGGCGGTCTCAGTTGTCTCGCTGGCGACGTGATCGGCGCGTACTCCTTCGCAACACCGCTGAATGTGGGCGACCGGTTGGTGTTCGAAGACATGGCTCACTACACCATGGTCAAGACGACGACATTCAACGGTGTTCGCCTGCCATCGATCGCGCTCTATGACCCACGCGACGACTCGTATCATGTGCAGCGGCGCTTTGGATACGAGGACTACCGAAACCGCCTCTCTTGAGGCTTGAACTCCGATCCAAAACGGTAAAACTCACGCCATGGGCGCCTTCTCCGATTTCACTGCCTACGCCAAAGAGACGGGGTCACGCCTGAGCGACCAGGCCCTACTGGTCGAGGAGACGCAGCGTCTGTCTGTTACGCAGCAAGAGCTATTCGACTACATCACGGATTTCGGTCGTCTGAGCGAGTGGATCGTCGGCGCCAAGAAGAGTTGGCAGGACGACACGAACGCCGAGCTCCCGGGTCGAGTGGGGTCCGTTCGTGTGATACAGAGCATGGCGGGCCAACCCGTGAGAGAGACGGTGCGGGCCTTCGAATCGCCACGCATGCTTGCCTACGCCGCCAACGACGCTGCGTTTTTGGGGCTTTGCACCGACCACCTCGGCGTGATGACCTGCGAGCCGCATCCCAATGGCGGAACGGTGCTCTGTTGGCTCGCCTATGGGCGGCTTGCCAGAAATCCGCTCAAGGCATGGGCCGGTAGAAAGCTCCTCCAGGTGGCCTTGGGCAAGGGTATGAACAGGCTAGAGCGAAAGTTTCGAGCTTGCTGAGCGCATGGAGCTCATCCGCAGCAACCGCACCGAGAAACTGGCCGATGCTCTGGCATCGAGGGTGCACGAGGAACCTCTCGGACCTCTCGAGAAGGAAACGATCGTCGTTCAGAGCCGGGGGATGGCGCACTGGCTCACCTTGGCGCTGTCGGAACGTCTGGGGAGCTGGAGTAACCCCTCCTTTCCTTTTCCCCGACTGGTCATCGAACAGATCCTCGACTCGCTCTCGCTGGGATCATGCGACGAGGCCATCGCGTACGACCCGGGCCAGCTGAAGTGGACGATCGCGGAGTTGCTGCGCAAGTCCGTGCCCGCGGAGCTGAAGACCTACTTGGGCGAACCGCCGAGTCCAGACCGCGTCTTGAGGCTAGCAACGAGCGTCGCCACCGTGTTCGACGGCTACCTCATGCACCGACCGGTACGGCTGAAGGGATGGGAACAGGGCAAGGAGACGCACTGGCAGGCTGAGCTCTGGCGTCGCATCGTCGCGCGGATCGGCCCGAACCACCTCGCATCTCGTGTCACCGAGGCCCTTGGGGTGCTCCGAGCGATGCCGCCGGTGGAGGCGATGCCGTTCAAGCGTCTCCATCTGTTTTCGCTCGAGACGCTGCCTCCGCTG